>NZ_JBCLUZ010000005.1:0-161939 GCF_039548395.1 Luteimonas changyuni | reverse complement strand
CAGGGGGGATGCCCAGAGCCGGCCATGGATGGCCGGCGGCCGGAACTGGGAGCAGGATGCGCATATTCCGGCTGGGCATCCCCCCTGCCTCCACGGCGGGCAGCGCGCAACCTCCCGGACTCCCTCCCGGAACAATCCACGGCTATAGCCGCGATTGCCCGCCCCTACGCCCGACTGTGCTGCTGTCTGGCCAAATCGATCGCGGCTATAGCCGCTCCCACAGAAGCCCGGAAGCCGGAAAGCCCAGAAGCCCGGAAGCCCGGAAGCCCGGAAGCCGGAAAGCCCGGAAGCCCGGGAGCCCCTCAGTCTTCGCCGGGGGCGTCGGGCAGATCGCGCAACAGGTTGTCGATGCGCTCGCCGCGGTCCACCGAATCGTCGTAATGGAAGTGCAGCTCCGGCACGTGGCGCATCTTCACCGCGCGCGCGAGCCGGTAGCGGATCTCGGGCGCCACCGCCTTCAGGCCCTTGAGCGCCTCGGCGGCGCGCTCGGACTGCAGGGCGGTCACGAACACCTTGGCGTGTGCCATGTCGCGCGTGACCTCGACGTCGGACACACTCACCGACGGCAGCCCGTGCTCGCCCACCGCTTCGCGAACCAGGGTGCCCAGCTCCCTGCGGAGCTGGGCGGAAACGCGATCGGTGCGGTGGAAGGTCTTCTGCGACATCAGAGCGTGCGCTGCACTTCGACGCGCTCGAAGCACTCGATCTTGTCGCCCGGCTTGATGTCGTTGTAGGCCTTCACGCCGATGCCGCACTCGGTGTTGACGCGCACCTCGTCGACGTTCTCCTTGAAGCGGCGCAGCGATTCCAGCTCGCCCTCGAAGATGACGACTTCGTCGCGCAGAACGCGGATCGGCTTGTTGCGACGGACCACGCCCTCGATGACCATGCTGCCGGCGACGGCACCGAACTTGGAGCTGCGGAAGACCTCGCGGACCTCGGCGGTGCCGATGATCTCTTCACGGATTTCAACGCCAAGGATGCCGGACGCGACCTGCTTCACCTGGTCGATGACGTCATAGATGATCGAGAAGTAGCGCAGGTCCAGACCGCTGCCTTCGATCACCTTGCGTGCCGATGCGTCGGCACGGACGTTGAAGCCGATGATCGTCGCCTTGGACGTGGCGGCGGAGTTGGCATCGGACTCGGTGATGCCGCCCACGCCCGAGCGGATGATGTTCACCCGGATGTCGTCGTTGGACAGCGCCGTGAGCGCCTGGCGCAGTGCTTCCACCGAACCCTGGACGTCGGCCTTGATGACCAGCGGCAGCTCGAGCTGCTGGCCGCCGCCCATCTGCGCCATGATGTCTTCCATGCGGTTGCCCGCGGCCTGCACCAGGCGCAGTTCACGGCGCTTGGACTCGCGCTGCTGCGCGACTTCCTTGGCCAGGCGCTCGTCGTCGACGACCACGAAATCGTCGCCGGCGTCGGGCACGCCCGACAGGCCGACCACCTGCACCGGAATGGATGGACCCGCCGAAGGCACCTGGCCACCGGTTTCGTCGAACAGTGCGCGCACGCGACCGTATTCCACGCCGCAGACCAGGAAGTCACCCTTGTTGAGCAGGCCCTGCTGAACCAGCACCGTCGCCACCGGGCCGCGGCCCTTGTCGAGCGAGGACTCGATGACCGTGCCGCTGGCACGTCCTTCGCCGATCGCCTTGAGCTCCAGCACTTCGGACTGCAGGTTGATCGCATCGAGCAGGTCGTCGACGCCGTCGCCGGTCTTGGCCGACAGCTCCACCATCTGCGTGTCGCCGCCGAACTCTTCGGCCACGACGTCATGGGACAGCAGTTCGTTCTTGATCCGCGAAGGATCGGCTTCGGACTTGTCGATCTTGTTGATCGCCACGATCAGGGGCACATTCGCCGCCTTCGCGTGCTGGATCGCCTCGATCGTCTGCGGCATCACGCCGTCGTCGGCGGCCACCACCAGCACCACGAGGTCGGTGATCTTGGCGCCGCGCGCGCGCATCGACGTGAACGCGGCGTGGCCCGGGGTGTCGAGGAAGCTGATGACGCCCTTGGGCGTTTCGACGTGGTACGCGCCGATGTGCTGGGTGATGCCGCCGGCCTCGCCCGTGGCGATCTTGGTGCGGCGGATGTAGTCGAGCAGCGAGGTCTTGCCGTGGTCGACGTGGCCCATGATGGTCACGACCGGCGGACGCGGCGTCTGGTCGCCGGTGATCTCTTCGACGTGTGCGAGCAGCTCGCTCTCGGCGTCGTCGGCATCGGCACGCACGGCCTGGTGGCCGAGCTCTTCGGTGACCAGTGCCGCGGTGTCGTGGTCGATGGACTGGGTGATGGTGGCCATCACGCCCATCTTGAACAGCGCTTTGACCACGTCGCCGCCCTTCATCGCCAGCTTCTGGGCCAGATCGGCGACGGTGATGGCCTCGCCGATCGCGACCTCGCGCACGACCGGCGCGGTCGGACGGGTGAAGCCGGTACCGGTGCGCGACTGGTCGCGCTGCTGGCCACGCTGCGCGCCACGCTTGGGGCGTGCGGTGCTGCGGCGCGCCCGGTCGGCGGGCGACAGGTGCATCTGCCCGGCAAAGCGTGCGGCGGCGCCTTCCTCGTCCTCGGGGCCGGCAGCCATTGCATGCGAACCCCGGTGCTTGCCCTTGGCCGCGCTGCGATCGTCGCGCGCGGGAGCCGGCTTGGGATGGCCATGGCCGTGCGCCTTGCGCGGAGCAGCCTCTTCGGTCGCGACCGCCGCCACCGCGGCCTCGGCCTCGGTGCGCACGCGCTCGGCCTCTTCAAGCTCGCGACGCTTGGCTTCCTCGGCCTCTTCCACGCGACGGCGGTCGGCGTCGGCAAGGCGCTGCTGCTCGTCGAGGTTGCGCTGGCGCGACTCCTCGAGCTTGCGCAGGATCTCGGCGCGCTCGTCGTCCTCTCCACCGCCCGCGGCACCGCCGGCCTCGGGCTTGACCAGGGTGACCTTCTTGCGCACGACCACGTCGACGGTCGGCTTGTTGCGACCGCCGCCCACGGTGAGCGTGCTCTTGCGCTGGAGGGTGATCTTCTTGGGTGCGACCGGATCCACGGCGCCCTTCTCGGCACGGCCATGGGTGCGGCGCAGGAAGCCCAGGAGCTTCACCTTTTCGGTACTGGTCACGACCTGGTCGGGATCGTTGAACGGCATGCCCGCTTCGGACAGCTGTTCAAGCAGTTTCTCGACCGGCGTGTTCACCAGTGCGGCCAGCTTGCGGATGGTGGTTTGCTGCGACATTCGGATTCCGGTTCCTCTGGCGTCGGCACATGCCGCGCTATGGATGGATCAATTCTGGGTGCTTGCCATGCTCGGGGGCCGTGACGGCCCCGGTCTGTCAGCCTTCGCTTTCCAGGCGCGCGATCTCACCCGCGCGCGCGGCAAGCACCAGCGCTGCGGCACGCGCTTGGTCAAGGCCCTCGATGCCGAACTCCAGCACCTCGTCGACCGCGAGGTCGGACAGGTCCTCGGCGGTGCACACGCCGTTGGCGGCGAGCGCGAAGGCGATTTCGTCATCCATGCCTTCAAGCGCGAGCATGTCGTCGGCCGGAACGTTGTCACCGAGGTCCTCTTCGACCGCCAGAGCGTCGTTGAGCAGCGCATCGCGGGCACGGGCGCGAAGTTCCTCGACGATGTCCTCGTCGAAGCCCTCGACAGCCAGCAGCTCGCCGACCGGCACGTAGGCGATTTCCTCGACCGTGCTGAAACCCTCGGCCACCAGGATGCCGGCGATTTCCTCGTCGACTTCGAGCTTGTCCTGGAACAGGGCGCGCGCCGTCGACTGCTCGGCCTCCGACTTCGCGGTGACCTGGTCCTGGGTCATCACGTTGAGCTGCCAGCCCGACAGGCGGCTGGCCAGGCGCACGTTCTGGCCGCCCTTGCCGATGGCCTGGGCCAGGCGGTCCTCGGCGACCGCGAGGTCCATCGAGTGCTTGTCCTCGTCGACCACGATCGACTGCACCTCGGCCGGCGCCATGGCGTTGATCACGAACTGCGCCGGATTGTCCGACCACAGCACGATGTCGACGCGCTCGCCGTTGAGCTCGTTGGACACCGCCTGCACGCGCGAACCGCGCATGCCGATGCAGGCGCCGATCGGATCGGTGCGGGTGTCGTAGGCGACCACGGCGATCTTGGCGCGGTCGCCCGGATCACGCGCGCAGGCCTTGATCTCGACCAGGCCCTGGCCGACTTCCGGCACTTCGAGCTTGAACAGTTCGATCATGAACTCCGGCGCCGCACGGCTGATGAAGAGCTGCGGGCCGCGCGGCTCGGTGCGCACGTCGTACAGGTAGCCGCGGATGCGGTCGCCGGCGCGAACGACGTCGCGCGGGATCGCCTTGTCCTTGGGGATGAAGGCTTCGGCGTTGCCACCGAGGTCGACGAAGACGTTGCCGCGCTCGACGCGCTTGACCACGCCGGTGACCAGCTCGCCCACGCGGTCTTTCCACGCATCGACGACCTGCTGGCGCTCGGCCTCGCGCACGCGCTGCACGATCACCTGCTTGGCGGCCTGGGCGGCGATGCGGCCGAAGTCGACGTTCTCGATCTGCTCTTCGATGTAGTCGCCGATCTCGACGCCCTCGGCTTCGTCGATCGCGTCCATCATGCGGATCTGGCGGTCCGGCGACTCCATCACCACGTCATCGGCCACGACCTCCCAGCGGCGGAAGGTCTCGTAGTTGCCGTCCTTGGAATCGATGGCAACGCGGGTCAGCACGTCCTGCTCGAGGTAGCGCTTCTTGGCCGCGGTGGCCAGGGCCGCTTCGAGGGCTTCGAGGATCACCGACTCCGGCACGCCCTTCTCATGGGCGACCGCATCGACGACCAGCAACAGTTCCTTGCTCATCTTCTCTATTACTCCGCACGGGACGGCTTCGACGCCGCCGGCTTGTTGTTGGTTGTTTGTTTGCCGCCAGGCTTGCTCTTGCCCTTGCCAGGGCGCGCATCGCGCCCGGAGGCGTCCTTCGCAGGCCCGTAGCCAAGCGCCACCCAGTCGGGCACCAGGCGCGCCTTGTCGATGTTGTCGGCGGCGACCGCGAACGGCCGGCCGTCGAGCTCGAACGTGACCGTGTCGCCCTCCACCGCGGCAATCCGCCCCAGCAGCCTGCGGCGGCCGTCCTGCGGCAGCTTCAGGCTGACCTTGGCCTGTTCGCCGAGGAAGCGTTCGAAGTGCGCCGGGGTGAACAGCATCCGGTCGACGCCGGGCGACGACACCTCGAGCGTGTAGTTGCTGCTGATCGGATCCTCGACGTCGAGCTGGGCGGAGACCTCGCGGCTGACCGCCTCGCAGTCCTCGATGCCGACACCCTGGCCATCAGCGGCCGGATCGGCGCCGGGACGGTCGATGTACAGGCGCAGCATCGCGCCGCCGCCGGGCGACGGCAGGTACTCCACGCCCAGCAGCTCCAGGCCGAGGGCGGCAACGGTCGGCGAAAGGAGATTCGCGATGTCGGTCGACTTGTCGGCCACGATGCCTCCTCTGTCCTGGTCCATTGCCTGCCGCGCCGGGCGCAAAAAATAAAAAAGGGCCCGGCGGGCCCCTTGTCCGATACTGCTGGATCCGGTGCCGGCGCGCCTCGTTGCGCACCGCGCGAGCCCGATTCCCGCAATCGAAAAAAGCCTCCTGGGAGGCTCTCCGTCGACCGCGAAAAGCTTGCAGCGGTGCCGGACCGGCGCCGATGGCGCCTGCGATGGTCCTGCAGGTTCCGCTGAGCCGCTGGAGTATATGCCCAGGCCCGGCGTATCGCAAGCCGGGAGTGCCCGCCCCGGTGCCGCGCTGCGGGGCCCGGCCGGGCGCTCATCGGTTAACCTTGCCGCAGTCCCCGCAACAGGTACAGGCTTGATGAAACGCTCCAGAAAGACCGCCCTCGTGCTGATGGGCTCGGCACCGCTGCTCCTGGTCGCCTGCGCGCAGCAGCCCGAGGTGCAGACGTCGGAAGGCCTGTTCACGTCGGTCGAAGCCTGCGCCACCGAAACCATGAACCCGTCGATGTGTCGCCAGGCCTTCGACCAGGCACAGTCACAGGCCGACGCCGTGGCACCGCGCTATGCCTCGACCGCCGAGTGCGAGGCCGAGTTCGGGGAAGGCCAGTGTGCGACCCGGCAGCAGGCCGGCGGCGGCAGCTTCGTCGGCCCGATGATGGCCGGCTTCTTCCTGTCGCAGATGATGAACACCCGCGGCGGTGCCATGGCGCCCGCGCCGGGCGCCGGCCCGGCGGCGGCAACGGCCGGCGCCACGCGCGCCGCACCCGCCTTCCTCTCCAACCAGTCGGGCTGGCTGCGCCCGCAGGCCGGGCCCGGCGGCGCCACCGCGCTGGCCCGCAGCAGCCTGCAGCCCGACCGCGCGCCGACCGTGCGCCGCGGCGGCTTCGGCCGCGCAGGCGCCGGCCGCAGCGCCGGCGGCTGATGCGCCGCGTTCCGATCGAGGCGCGCCCGGACTGGCGGCGGCGCGCCGAAGACTGCGGTTTCGCCTTCCACACCATCGACGGCGACGCCTACTGGGACGAGAGCGTGTACTACGCCTTCACCCTGCAACAGGTCGAGGACGACATCGAGGATCCCACCGCCGAGCTGCATGCGATGGCGATGGACCTGGCCGGTGAAGCCGCCGGGAGCCAGGAACTGATGGAGCGGCTCGCGATCCCCGCGCACGCGCAGGACCAGGTCGCCGAAAGCTGGCGGCGGCGCGATCCGCACCTCTACGGCAGGATCGACCTCGCCTACGACGGCCGAGGGCCTGCAAAGCTGTACGAGTTCAACTACGACACTCCGACATCGCTGTTCGAAGCCGCGTTCTTCCAGTGGGACTGGCTGGAGCGCCAGCGCGAGACCGGCGCCCTCGCCCCCGGTGCCGACCAGTTCAACGCGATCCACGAAGCGCTGGTCGCGCGCTTCATCGAGATCGGCAGCCGCCTTCCGCTGCCGCTGTACTTCGCCGCATCGCAGGGCAGCCCCGAGGACCAGGGCACCGTCGATTACCTGCGCGACTGCGCCGCCCAGGCCGGCATCGAATCCGGCTCGGTGGCAATGGAAGACATCGGCCTTTCCGCCGACGGGCGCTTCACCGCTGGCGACGACGTGCTGATCGCCAGCCTGTTCAAGCTGTATCCACTCGAAGACCTGTTCGCCGACGAGTTCGCGCAGGCCCTGCCAGGCTCCGGCCTCCGGCTGCTGGAGCCGGCGTGGAAGCTGCTGCTCAGCAACAAGGGCGCGCTGCCGCTGCTGTGGGACCGCCATCGTGGCCATCCCAACCTGCTGCCGGCGGAGTTCGACGACGGCGGCGCGCTGCCGCCGGGCTGGGTTCGCAAGCCGCTGTTCTCGCGCGAGGGCGCGAACATCGAGATGCACTTCGCCGACGGCCGCACCCTGCAGCAGCCCGGACCCTACGGTGGTCCCTCGATCCGCCAGGCGCTGCATCCACTGCCCGAACACGGCGCTGCGTATCCGCTGATCGGCAGCTGGGTGGTTGGCGACCTTGCCTGCGGCATGGGCATCCGCGAAGACGATTCACCGATCACGCGCGACAGCGCGCGCTTCGTCCCCCATGCGATCGTCGGCGAAGGTCGCGGACAGCGGATGGTGCTGGAAGCCTGAGACGCACAGCGCGAAACAAGGGGCGCACAAAAGCAAACGGCGCCCCTGTTTCCAGGAACGCCGCCGCAGGTATAAATGGTAGCGGGGGCAGGATTTGAACCTGCGACCTTCGGGTTATGAGCCCGACGAGCTGCCAGACTGCTCCACCCCGCACCAGAGCCGACTATTATGAAGCAGAGTCGGATTTCTTGCAAGCCATGATCGCACTTCGCGACATGGCCATGCCTTCGATCAGGCGAACGCCGCCTGGCACCACGCCATCACCGGGTTCCAGGCAATGCCCAGCACCAGCAGCGCAAGCGCATTGGCGCCGAACAGCAGCTTCAGCGGGCCGTTGTCACGTACTTCGATGGCCACGCCTTCGGGCTCGTCGAAGTACATCACCTTGATCACGCGCAGGTAGTAGAACGCACCCACCACCGCGAACACGATGCCGACGATCGCAAGCCACAGCATGTCGCCGCCGATCGCCGCGCGCAGCACCACCAGCTTCGCCCAGAAGCCGAGGAACGGCGGCACGCCGGCCAGCGAGGCCATGATCACAAGCACCATCGCCGCCATCCACGGGCTGCGGGCGTTGAGACCCTTGAAGTCGCTGATGCGGTCGGCTTCGAAGCCGCGCCTGGACAGCATCACGATGGCGCCGAAGCCGGCCGCGGCCATGATCGCGTAGCTGATGGCGTAGAACATCGCCGCCGCATAGCCCTCGGCGTCGCCGCCTGCCAGGCCCAGCAGCAGGAAGCCGACGTGCGACACCGTCGAGTACGCAAGCATGCGCTTGAGGTTCGTCTGGGCGATCGCGAACACGTTGCCGACCACCAGCGACAGCGCGGCAAGCAGGGCCACCATCACCTGCCACTGGTCCTGCAGCGGGCCAAGGCCGGACTCGAGCAGCCGGTATGCCATGCCGAACACGGCGAGCTTGGGCGCGGAGCCGATGAACAGGGTCATCGGCGTGGGCGCGCCGTGATACGCATCGGGAAGCCACATGTGGAACGGCGCTGCGCCGAATTTGAAGCAGACACCCACCACCAGGAACACGGTGCCGGTCAGCAGCAGGGTACGGGTACCGCCGTCGACGATGGCCGCAGCATTGCTGATCGTTGCCAGGTCCAGGCTGCCGGTGGCGCCGTAGACCAGCGACATGCCGAACAGCAGCAGGCCCGAGGCCAGCGAGCCGAGCACGAAGTACTTCATTGCGGCTTCCGAGCCGGTCGCGTTGTCGCGGTCGAAGGCGACCAGCGTGTACTGGCACAGCGCGAGCAGCTCGAGGCCGACGTAGATCGTGGTCAGGTTCGGCGCGGAAACCAACAGCATCATGCCGAGCGTGGCGAACAGCATGAGCACCGGCAGCTCGCCCTTGTACAGGCCGCGCTCGCGCATGAACGGCCAGGCATAGCCCAGGGCCATCGCGGTCAGCAGCAGGATGCACACCTTGAGCACGTCGGCAACGGTGTCGCGGACGAACATGTCGGCCAGCACCATGCCGTGGCCACCCACGCCCATCACGATCATCGCCGCGGCGCCAAGCAGCACCACCACGGCAAGGCCGTGGGTCACCACGCGGCGGCGCTCGCCCATGAACAGGTCCAGCATCAGCAGCGCGAACGCGCCGATCACCACCACGAACTCGGGCGCCAGCGGCGCGAGGTCGGCCAGCGTCCGGACGGGAGGGGTCATAGCTCCAGGCATCATCGCGTCGTGTTCCTCAAAGCTTGCTGTTGGCGAGCATGCCCGCCAGCTGCGCGATGGACGGTTCCATCAGGTCGGTCAGGGGCCTGGGCCAGAGGCCGATCAGCAGCACGCCGGCGGCAAACACGCCCAGCACCAGGGCTTCGCGGCCGGTGATGTCCTTCATCGCGGCAACGTGCGAGTTGCCGACCTCGCCGTACATCACGCGCTTCACCAGCCACAGCGTGTAGCCGGCGCCCAGGATCAGGGTCAGGGCGGCCACGAAGGCGATCAGGGGATGGCTCTGGAACGAGGCCAGGATGACCATGAATTCGCCAACAAAGCCCGAGGTACCCGGCAGGCCCGAGTTGGCGAAGGCGAACAGCACGAAGAACGCTGCAAACCAGGGCATGACGTTGGCCACGCCGCCGTAGTCGCTGATCCTGCGCGTGTGCATGCGGTCGTACAGCACGCCCACGCAGGTGAACATCGCGCCTGAAACAAAGCCGTGCGAAACCATCTGCACCATCGCGCCCTGCAAGCCGAGTCGCGCGGCCTCCGGGTTGCTGTCGCGCACCAGCGCGAAGGCGATGAAGATGCCCAGGGTGACGAAGCCCATATGCGAGACCGACGAGTAGGCGATCAGCTTCTTCATGTCCTGCTGGACCAGCGCCACCAGGCCGACGTAGATCACCGCCACCAGCGACAGCGCGATCACCAGCCATGCCCATTCGTGGCCGGCGTCGGGGACGATCGGCAGGCTGAAGCGCAGGAAGCCGTAGCCGCCGATCTTCAGCATGATCGCCGCCAGGATCACCGAGCCGCCGGTGGGCGCTTCGACGTGCGCGTCCGGAAGCCATGTGTGCACCGGGAACATCGGCACCTTGACCGCGAACGCGATTAGGAAGGCGAAGAACAGCCACATCTGCTCGGTGGCGTCGAGCGGCAGCGCGTACAGGTCGGAAAGCTGCCAGCTGCCGGCCTGCAGGTACAGATACACCAGCCCGACCAGCATGAACACAGAGCCGAGGAAGGTGTACAGGAAGAATTTCACCGACGCGTATACGCGCCGCGGGCCGCCCCAGACGCCGATGATGATGAACATCGGGATCAGCATGCCTTCGAAGAAGACATAGAAAAGCATCGCGTCCATCGCCGAGAACACGCCGATCATCAGGCCCTCGAGGATCAGCATCGCCGCGTAGTACTGGCTGACGCGCTTGTCGATCGAGGTCCAGGAACTGATGACCACCAGCGTGGTGACCAGGGTGGTCAGCAGGATCAGCGCGACCGAGATGCCGTCGGCACCCAGGTGGTACTGGATGTCATAGGCCGGGATCCACTCCCGGGCCTCGACGAACTGCATCGTGGCCGCCGCCGCCGAAGCGTCGTAGCCGGTGAGCAGCGGGATGCTGATCGCGAACGCCACCAGGGCGATCGCCAGCGACAGCCAGCGCGCGGCGCCGGCACGATTACCAAGAGCGAGCACCAGCGCGCCGCCGAAGATCGGCAGCCAGATGAGGATGCTGAGGAGAGGCCAGTTCGACACGTATCGTCTTCCGTCAGGTCCAGTAGTGGATGAGCACGGCCAGGAGCACGATCAGGCCGACGATCATCGCGAATGCATAGTCGTACAGGCGCCCCGACTGCAGGCGGCGGACAACGCCCGCAAGCAGGCCGACGCCGCCGGCGGTACCGTTCACGAGCACGCCGTCGACCACCTTGCTGTCGACCGCGTTCGACGCCTTGCCAAGCTGCAGGCTGCCGCCCGCCAGGCCACCGATCCAGAAATCGTCGGCCCAGTACTTGTTCTCCAGCACCTTCACCGGCAGCGCGAACACGCGGCGTGCCTTCGCAGCCAGCTCCGGGCGCCACCAGTACATGACGGTCGCGAGGGCGAAGCCGGCGAACGTCAGCCAGAACGCAGGCGTCATGAAGCCGTGCAGCGCGAATGCGACCGGACCATGCCAGAGGTCGGCGGCCACCGCTGCGAGGGTGTCGTTCTGCGGCAGAAGGTCGATGGCGCCGAGGAAGAACGGCATCACCTGCTCCGTACCCGACCAGTCGGTGCCGAACAGCATCGGGCCGGCGGTGAAGAAGCCGATCGCGATCGACGGGATCGCCAGCAGCACCAGCGGCAGGGTCACCACCCAGGGCGACTCGCGCGGTTCGTGCGCGCCGTGGTGGCCGTGGTCGTCATCAGGGCCGTGCCCGTGGTCATCGGCGTGCGCGTCGCGGAAGCGCTCGCGCCCGAAGAAGGTCATGTACAGCAGGCGGAAGCTGTAGAACGAGGTCACGAACGCGCCCAGCAGCACCGCCCAGTAGCCATAGGTACCGATCCAGCCCATGCCTTCGGCACCGTATTTGGCGGCCTCGATGATCGTGTCCTTGGAGTAGAAGCCGCTGAAGAACGGCGTCGCCACCAGGGCCAGGGTACCGATCAGCATGGTGATGAAGGTCACCGGCATGTACTTGCGCAGGCCGCCCATGCGGCGCATGTCCTGCTGGTGGTGCATGGCGATGATCACCGAGCCCGCGCCGAGGAACAGCAGCGCCTTGAAGAAGGCGTGGGTCATCAGGTGGAACACCGCGGCCGAGTACGCCGACACGCCCAGCGCCACGGTCATGTAGCCCAGCTGCGACAGCGTGGAGTACGCAACCACGCGCTTGATGTCGTTCTGCACGATGCCGATCAGGCCGGTGAAGAAGGCCGTGGTGGCGCCGATGAAGAGGATGAACTGCAGCGCGGTCTGGCTGAGTTCGAACAGCGGCGACATGCGCGCCACCATGAAGATGCCGGCGGTGACCATGGTCGCGGCGTGGATCAGCGCCGAGATCGGGGTCGGGCCTTCCATCGAGTCCGGGAGCCACACGTGCAGCGGCACCTGCGCCGACTTGCCCATGGCGCCCACGAACAGGCAGATGCAGATCACCGTCGCGACCGACCAGGCGTGGCCTTCGAAGATCTCGACCATCTGGCCGCCGCCGATCGTCGGGCCGGCGTTGGCGAACACGGTCGCGTAGTCGAGCGTGCCGAACCAGTACGCGACGCCGGCGATGCCCAGCAGCATGCCGAAATCGCCGACACGATTGACCAGGAAGGCCTTCAGGTTCGCGAACACCGCGGTCGGGCGCTTGAACCAGAAGCCGATCAGCAGGTACGACACCACGCCCACCGCTTCCCAGCCGAAGAACAGCTGCAGGAAGTTGTTGGCCATCACCAGCGCCAGCATCGAGAAGGTGAACAGGCTGATGTAGCTGAAGAAGCGCTGGTAGCCCGGGTCGTCGGCCATGTAGCCGATGGTGTAGATGTGCACCAGCAGCGACACGAAGGTCACCACCACCATCATCATCGCCGTCAGCCGGTCGACCAGGAAGCCGATGTGGATCTCGTAGCCGGCGACCTGGAACCAGGTGTAGAGGTTCTCGTTGAAGGGCGATGCGCCCTGCCCCATCAGCTGCCACAGCACGTAGCACGACAGCGCGCAGCTGATCGCCACGCCGAGGATGGTGACCGACTGTGCCCCGACGCGGCCCACCTGGCGGCCGAACAGGCCGGCGACGATGGCGCCGAACAGCGGCGCCAGGACGATCGCGAGCAGTACGCTCTTGGAGAGAACGATTTCCATGCCAGGCATTTCGTCAGCCCTTCAGCGTGTCGAGTTCGGCGACGTTGATGGTGCGCCGGTTGCGGAACAGGGTGACCAGGATCGCGAGGCCGATCGCGGCCTCGGCCGCGGCCACGGTGAGGATGAAGAACACGAACACCTGGCCGGCGGCGTCGCCGAACTCGCGCGAGAACGCGACGAAGTTGATGTTCACCGAGAGCAGCATCAGCTCGATGCACATCAGCAGGATGATCACGTTCTTGCGATTGAGGAAGATGCCCGCGACGCTGATGCAGAACAGCGCGGCGGCAAGCGCGAGGTAGTGTCCGAGGGCGAGGCCCTGGCCGAGGAACTCCATTACTTCTCCTCCCCGTCGGTGCCGGCATTGGCCGCCGGCGCGTCGTCGGCGACGTGCACGGAGCTGGGCATGTCGACCATGCGCAGGCGGTCGCCGGGACGCGTACGCACCTGCACGCCGGGAATCTGGTGTTTGGTGCCCTCGCGGCGGCGCAAGGTCAGCGTGACCGCGGCGATCACGGCCACGGTCAGGACCACCGCGGCGATCTCGAACGGCAGCAGGAAGTCCGTGAACAGCCGCCGGGCGATCCACACCGTGTTGGGCACGCCCTCGGCCTCGATCGGATCCGCCGCGAACGGCGTCTCGACGAAGGCCATGATCCCGATCAGCGACAGCAGCTCCAGCAGCATCACCACCGCCACGAGCAGGCCCACCGGCAGGTAGCGCACGTAGCCCTCGTTGATCGGCGCCAGGTCGACGTCGAGCATCATCACCACAAACAGGAACAGGACCATCACCGCGCCGACGTAGACCAGCACCAGGGCGACGCCCAGGAACTCGGCGCCGGCGATGATCCAGGTGACCGCCACGCTGAAGAAGGTCAGCACCAGGAACAGGGCCGAATGCACCGGGCTGCGCGAGCCGATCACGCCGACCGCGGCGGCCACCGCAACGGCCGCGAATGCAAGGAATGCGAGCTGTACGAAGTCCATGGCTTACCTGTATGCCGCGTCGGCGGCGCGACGCTCTGCGATTTCCGTTTCGAGGCGGTCGCCCAGCGCCAGCAGCTGCGACTTGGTGACGACGTTCTCGCCACGGTTCTCGAAATGGTATTCGTGGATGTGGGTCTCGACGATCGAGTCCACCGGGCACGACTCCTCGCAGAAGCCGCAGAAAATGCACTTGAACAGGTCGATTTCGTAGCGCGTGGTGCGCCGCGTGTTGTCCTCGCGCTGTTCGGAATCGATGGTGATGGCCAGCGCCGGACACACGGCCTCGCACAGCTTGCAGGCGATGCAGCGTTCTTCGCCGTTCGGGTAGCGGCGCAGCGCGTGCAGCCCGCGGAAGCGCGCGGACTGCGGGATCTTCTCCATCGGGTACATCATCGTGTACTTGGGGCGCCAGAGGTACTGGAACGTCAGCTTCAGGCCGCTGATGATCTCGATCAGCAGCAGGCTCCTGGCCCAGGAAACGAACTTGCCCATCACGCACCTGCCTCGAACACGCCGAAGTACGCCATCAACGCCGTCACCGCGATCCAGGCGATGGACAGCGGAATGAACACCTTCCAGCCCAGGCGCATGATCTGGTCGTAGCGGTAGCGCGGGAACGTCGCGCGGGACCAGACAAAGCAGCTGGCGAAGAAGAACATCTTGGCAAACAGCCACCACCAGCCGTCACCCAGCAGCACCGAGAGCACCGGGATGTCGGGGACCCAGGCCGCCGGGATCGGCGACAGCCAGCCGCCAAGGAAGAAGATCACCGTGAGAATGCTCACCAGCAGCATGTTCGCGTACTCGGCCAGGAAGAACAGCGCGAACACCGCGCCCGAGTATTCGACCATGTGGCCGGCGACGATCTCGCTCTCGCCCTCGACGACGTCGAAGGGCGCGCGGTTGGTCTCGGCCACGCCTGACACGAAATAGATGATGAACAGCGGCAGCAGCGGCACCCAGAACCACTCGAGGAAGCCGGAGTTGCCCGACTGCGCCATCACGATCTCGCTGAGGTTGAGGCTGCCTGCGGCAACCATCACGCCGACCAGGGCGAAGCCCATCGCGATCTCGTAGCTCACCACCTGCGCCGCCGATCGCATCGCGCCCAGGAAGGCGTACTTCGAGTTCGAGGCCCAGCCGGCGATGATCACGCCGTATACGCCCAGCGAGGTCATCGCCAGCAGGTACAGGATGCCGGCGTTGGCATTGGAGAGCACCAGCTGCGCATCGAACGGCACCACCGCCCAGGCCGCGAACGCCGGCGCCAGGGTGATCAGCGGCGCCAGGATGTACAGCACCTTGTGCGCTTGCGCCGGCTGGATGACTTCCTTGAACAGCAGCTTGAAGACGTCTGCGAAAGCCTGCAGCACGCCGAAGCCGACGTACATCGGCCCGTGGCGCACATGCATCCAGGCGATCAGCTTGCGCTCCCAGACCACGTAGAAGGCGACGGCGATGATCACCGGCATCGCGATCGCCAGGATCAGCAGCACCAGCCAGATGACGGTGCCGATGGCGCCGAGCGAATCGAGCCAGGCGCGGAAGGGTTCGAGCCAGCCGAGGAGCACGGTGCTCGTATTGGTCGTCGTCGTGCTCATGCGGCCTCCACCCGCACCGCGCCGGTGCCGAGCGCCGCGGTGGCGCCATAGCCGGATTCGATCAGGGCGGCGCCGCGGGCCACGCCGGTGCTGACGGCCACCTGCAGGGTTCCCGTTCCGGTGCCATTGGATACGCGCGCCATGGCGCCCTCACGCAGGCCTGCGGCGGATGCATCGTCGGGGTTGAGCGTGATGCGCGGACCAACCGTGAGCGGGTGCGCCTGGAGGGCAGCGGCGCGACGGGTCACGCCGTCGACGCGGTAGATCGCCTGCGACACCGCCAGCTCGAGGCCTTCGCCCGCGGCTGCAACGGCTTCACCGCGTGCGACGTCGACCTGGCGCGGCACCATCAGCGCACGCGCACCGGCGAAGTCGGTGAAATCGAAGCCGTCGAGGCCGAGGAGGCCGCCAAGCGCACGGAGTGCCTTCCAGCCCGGACGCGCTTCGCCCGGCAGCTTGCCGCCGGCGACGCTGCGCTGGTCGCGACCGTCGACGTTGGTCAGGGTGGCGTCGAGCTCGGGCAGCAGTCCGATCGGCAGGATCACATCGGCAACGCGGCGCGTGGATGCGCACGCGAAGTGGCTGAAGGCCACCACCTGCGCAGCACCCAGGGCCTGCATCGCCTTCGCCTGGTCGGCGAAGTCCAGCCCCGGCTCGATGCCGTAGAGGACGTAGCCGGCGCGCGGCTGGGCGAGCATGGCGCCGGCGTCACGCGAGGCCGGCAGCACGCCGTGGCGGGCAAGCCCGACCGCGTTCGCGCCCTGTGGCACGCGGCACAGCGCGGCGTTGATTCGACCGGCGAAACCGGCCGCGGCGGTGCGGATTGCGGCGGCGTGGATACCGCATTCGGCAACCGCGCCCACGATGACGACCGGCCGCGCAGCGCCCTGCAGCGCATCGGCCAGTTCGGCGGACGCCAGCGCATCGGCGATCTTCGACGGCGCCACGATCGCCTTGTGGCTGATATCGAAGGTGAAGTCGAAGTCCACCGGATTGACCACGTGCACCTTGGCACCCGCGCGCCATGCCTTGCGGACGCGCTGGTGGACCAGCGGCAGCTCATGGCGCAGGTTGCTGCCGACGATGACGATGGCGTCGGCCTTCTCGATGTCGTCGACCGGCATGCCGAAGACCTCGGCCACGGCGCCGTCGGAGAGGTCATGCTGGGCGATGCGGTGGTCGAGGTTGCCGGTGCCCAGGGCCTCGGCCAGGCGGGCGACCAGGGCACCCTCCTCGTTCGAGGTTGCCGGGTGCACCAGGATGCCGAGGTCGTCGGCGGCGTTGTCGCGCAGGATCTGCGCGGCCTTCGCCAGCGCTTCGTCCCAGCTCGCCTCGCGCCAGTCGGCATCGTCACCGTTGCTTGCTACGCGCAGCAGCGGACGCATCGCGCGATCCTCTGCGTACAGGCCCTGGTGCGAATAGCGGTCGCGGTCGGACAGCCAGCACTCGTTGACCGCTTCGTTGTCGCGCGGCACCGTGCGCATCACTTCGCCGCGGCGGGTGTGCAGGAACAGGTTGCTGCCGAGCGCGTCGTGGTAGCCCAGCGACTCGCGCGCGATCAGCTCCCAGGGACGGGCGCGGAAGCGGAACACCTTGTTGGTCAGCGCGCCCACCGGGCAGACGTCGATCACGTTGCCCGAGAGCTCGGTGGTCAGCGGCTTGCCGTCGTAGGTGCCGATTTCGAGGCTCTCGCCACGCTGCATGCCGCCCAGCTCGTAGGTCCCGGCGATTTCCGCGGTGACGCGGATGCAGCGCGTGCAGTGGATGCAGCGCGTCATCTCGGTGGCCACCAGCGGACCGAGGTCCTCGTCGGCGACCGAACGCTTGCGCTCGACAAAGCGGCTCACCGAGCGGCCGTAGCCCAGCGACAGGTCCTGCAGCTCGCACTCGCCACCCTGGTCACATACCGGGCAGTCGAGCGGATGGTTGATCAGCAGGAACTCCATCACGTTGCGCTGCGACCGCAGCGCCTTTTCGCTGCGCGTCTGCACGCGCATGCCGTCCATCACCGGCGTGGCGCAGGCCGGCGCAGGCTTGCCCATCTTCTCAACGTCGACCAGGCACATGCGGCAGTTCGCCGCGATGGCAAGCTTGTCGTGGTAGCAGAAGCGCGGGATCGGGATGCCGGCCTTGTCGGCGGCCTGGATGATCATCGAGCCCTTGGGCGCGGCCATCTCCACGTCGTCGATGAAGACGGTGACGTGGTCGGGCGGCAGGTTCGGGTTCACCGGCTGCGCGCTCATGCCGCGACCTCCGGGTTGGCGTCGACGATCGAGCGGCCGTGCTCGATGAAGTATTCGAATTCGTGCCAGAAGTGGCGCAGGAAGCCCTGCACCGGCCATGCGGCCGCTTCACCGAAGGCGCAGATGGTGTGGCCCTCGATCTGGCCGGCGGACTCGCGCAGCATCTCGACGTCGGCCATCGTGGCCTTGCCCTCGACCATGCGCGACACCATGCGGTACATCCAGCCCGTGCCTTCGCGGCAGGGCGTGCACTGGCCGCAGGATTCCTGCCAGTAGAAGCGCGAGATGCGCTGGCAGGCGCGGACCATGCAGGTGCTGTCGTCCATCACGATCACCGCACCCGAACCCAGTCCGGAACCCGCCTTCTGCAGCGCGTCGTAATCCATGGTCAGGCCCATCATGGTGTCGCCCGGCAGCACCGGCATCGACGAGCCGCCCGGGATCACGCCCTTGAGCGTGCGCCCCGGGCGCAGGCCGCCGGCCATTTCCAGCAGGTCGGCGAACGAGGTGCCGAGGCGGACTTCGTAGTTGCCCGGCTTCATCACGTGACCGGACACCGAGAAGATCTTGCAGCCGCCGTTGTTGGGCTTGCCCAGGCCGGCGAACCACTCGGGGCCGTTGCGGATGATCGCCGGCACCGAGGCATAGGTTTCGGTGTTGTTGATCGTGGTCGGCTTGCCGTACAGGCCGAAGTTGGCCGGGAACGGCGGCTTGTAGCGCGGCTGGCCCTTCTTGCCTTCCAGCGACTCCATCAGCGCGGTTTCTTCGCCGCAGATGTAGGCGCCGGCGCCCAGCGCGTTGTGGATGTCGATGTCCACGCCGCTGCCGAGGATGTCACGGCCCAGCCAGCCGTGCGCATAGGCCTCGGCCAGCGCCTCTTCAAGATGCTCGAAGGGCTCGTGGTGGAACTCGCCGCGCAGGTAGTTGTAGGCGACCGTGGACCCGGTGGCGTAGCAGGCGATCGCCATGCCCTCGATCACCGAATGCGGGTTGTAGCGCAGGATGTCGCGGTCCTTGCAGGTGCCCGGCTCCGACTCGTCGGAGTTGCAGAGGATGTACTTCTGCACGTCGCCCTTGGGCATGAAGCTCCACTTCAGGCCGGTCGGGAAGCCGGCGCCGCCGCGGCCGCGAAGGCCCGACTGCTTGACCATCTCGACGACGTCGGCCGGCGGGATCTTCTCGCTCAGCAGCTTGCGCAGCGCCTGGTAGCCGCCGGTCTTCAGGTAGTTTTCGTACGACCACGGCTTGTCGAAATGCAGCGTGGTGTAGACGGCCTGGTGCTCCTTCGGCGCGGGGCCGACGGGGCCGTAGCCTTCGGAGACGTGGGTGTTGTGATGCGCCATGCCTGCGTCCAGCCTCACTTCAATCCGTCGAGCAGCTCGTCCACCTTCGCGGTGTCCAGCTTCTCGTGGTAATGGCCGTTGATCACGACCACGGGGGCGCCGCAGCACGCGGCCACGCATTCTTCCTCGCGCTTGAGGTAGACGCGGCCATCGGCGGTGGATTCACCCACCTTGCAGCCGAGCTTCTTCTCGGCGTGCGCGACCAGGTCCTCGGCACCGTTCAGCCAGCAGCTGATGTTGGTGCAGAAGGCGACGTTGTGACGGCCGACTTCCTTCGTCTCGAACATCGAATAGAAGGTCGCGACCTCGTACGCCCACACCGGCGGGATGCCGATGTAACCGGCCACGCCGGCGATGAGCTCGTCGGTCAGGAAACCGCCGTTCTGCTGCTGGGTGGCGAACAGGCCCTGGATCACGGCCGAACGCTTGCGATCGGGCGGGAACTTGGCCACCCAATGGTCGATGTGCGCGCGCGTCTCGTCGCTGAGCACGACCATCGGGTCGACATTGCGCGCGTTCTCGAAGTTGCCGGTTGCTTTCATCGGTCCACTTCTCCGAAGACGAGGTCATAGGTGCCGACCATCGCCACCACGTCGGACAGCATGTGTCCCTTCACCACGGCATCCATCGACGACAGGTGCGCGAAGCCGGGCGCGCGCAGGTGCACGCGGAAGGGCTTGTTGGCACCGTCCGAGACCAGGTAGCAGCCGAACTCGCCCTTGGGCGCCTCGACGGCCTGGTAGGTCTGGCCGGCAGGTACGCAATAGCCTTCGGAGAACAGCTTGAAGTGGTGGATCAGGGCTTCCATGTCGTCCTTCATCTCCTCGCGGGAGGGAGGGGCGACCTTGAAATTGTCGACCATCACCAGGCCAGGATTGGCGCGCAGCCAGTCCACGCACTGGGCGATGATGCGGTTGGATTCGCGCATCTCGGCAACGCGCACCAGATACCGGTCGTAGCAATCGCCGTTGGTGCCCACCGGGATCCTGAAGTCGACCTGGTCGTACTTCGCGTAGGGCTGCTTCTTGCGCAGGTCCCACTCGATGCCCGATCCGCGCAGCATCACGCCCGACATGCCCAGGGCCATGGCCTGCTCCGGCGGAATCACGCCGATGCCGACGGTGCGCTGCTTCCAGATGCGGTTCTCGGTCAGCAGGGTCTCGTATTCGTCGATGCGCGACGGGAAGTCCTTGGTGAACGCTTCCAGGAAGTCGAGCATCGACCCTTCGCGCCACTCGTTGAAGCGCTTGAGCTTGGCGCCCTTGCGCCACGGCGACTCGCGGTACTTCGGCATGTGGTCGGGGAGGTCCCGGTACACGCCGCCGGGGCGGTAATAGGTCGCGTGCATGCGCGCGCCGCTGACCGCCTCGTAGACGTCCATCAGCTCTTCGCGCTCGCGGAACGAGTACAGCATCACCGCCATCGCGCCGAGGTCGAGGCCGTTGGAGCCGATCCACATCAGGTGGTTCAGCAGCCGCGTGATCTCGTCGAACATCGTGCGGATCCACTGCGCCCGCTCCGGTGCCTCGATGCCCAGCAGCTTCTCGATCGCGAGCACGTAGGCATGCTCGTTGCACATCATCGACACATAGTCGAGGCGGTCCATGTAGCCGATCGACTGGTTGAACGGCTTGGACTCCGCCAGCTTTTCCGTGCCGCGGTGGAGCAGGCCCACGTGCGGATCGACGCGCTGCACGACTTCGCCGTCCATTTCCAGGATCAGGCGCAGCACGCCATGGGCAGCCGGATGCTGGGGACCGAAGTTCAGCGTGTAGTTGCGGATCTCCTGGCGCGCCTCCGCCGGGTTGCTGGCCAGCAGTTCGCTTGGGGGCTGCATGCTCACTTGGCGTCTCCTGCCGGCGCGACGCCGCGCACGGGACCGACCTTCAGGTCGCGTGCCTCGCCGCGCGCGGTCGCGAGACGGGCGTCGTCGCGGATCACGCGAGGCACCAGCACGCGCGGCTCGACCGAAGTCACCGGCTCATAGATCACGCGCTGCTTTTCGGCGTCGTAGCGGACTTCGACGTTGCCGATCAGCGGGAAGTCCTTGCGGAACGGATGGCCGATGAAGCCGTAGTCGGTGAGCAGGCGCCGCAGGTCGGGATGGCCGGGGAACACGATGCCGAACATGTCGAACGCCTCGCGCTCGAACCAGTTCACGCCTTCCCAGACGTCGCACAGGGAGTCGACCATCGGCAGCACATCATCCGGCGCATGGCAGGTCACGCGCAGGCGGCGGTTGTTGGCGATCGAAAGCAGCTGCACCACGACCGAAAAGCGGTTCTCGGGCAGCGGGATCGCGCCAACGCCATCGGGATCATCAAGCTGCTGGCTGGGCGTCTCGCCGTAGCGGAAGCGGCCGGGACCCTTGCCCTCGACGCCGCGGCTGAAGCCCTCGGAGGAGGAATTGGTGTCCCACTCGTCGGTGCCGTAGCCCAGGTGGTCTACGCCACAGAGGTCGATCAGGACCTCGAAGCCGAACTCGTCGCGCAGCACGCGGCAGCCTTCGCGCCATTCGGCGGCGCCCAGCACCAGGCCGACTTCGCCGCGCGGCAGCGCGACCTCGACGAAGCCCTGCGGGAAGCGCGCGTGCAGGCGCGTGGCAAACGCCGTCGCGGACTCAGACATTGCGCTGTCCCGTCTTTACGTCGCCGAAGTTGGTGGAACGGCGGATCTTGCGCTGCAGCTGCAGGATGCCGTGCACCAGGGCCTCGGCCGTCGGCGGGCAGCCCGGCACGTAGATGTCGACCGGCACCACGCGGTCGCAGCCGCGCACCACCGCGTACGAGTAGTGGTAGTAGCCGCCGCCGTTGGCGCAGCTGCCCATGGAGATGACCCACTTGGGGTTGGGCATCTGGTCGTAGACCTTGCGCAGCGCCGGGGCCATCTTGTTGACCAGGGTGCCGGCCACGATCATCACGTCGGACTGGCGCGGCGACGGACGGAAGATCACGCCGTAGCGGTCCATGTCGATGCGCGCAGCGCCCGCGTGCATCATCTCCACCGCGCAGCAGGCCAGGCCGAAGGTCACCGGCCACATCGAACCGGTACGCGCCCAGTTGAGCAGGATGTCCGAACTGGTGGTGACAAAGCCCTGCTCGAGCAGCGGATTCTCGCCCTCCGGTCGCAGGATGTCGTCGACGCGCCCCTCGGGCAGCGGGTTGCTCGCCGCATTCGCAAGGCTGCGGGCCGCCTGGATCACTCCCATTCGAGCGCTCCCTTCTTCCAAACGTAAATGAAACCGATCAGCAGCATGCCGACGAAAATGCCCATCTCGATCAGGCCAAGCACGCCGAGTTCGCGGAACACGGTGGCCCAAGGCACGATGAAGATGATTTCCAGGTCGAAGACGATGAACTGGATGGCGATCAGGTAGTAGCGGATGTCGAACTGCATCCGCGAGTCTTCGAACGGGGCGAAGCCGCATTCGTAGGCCGTGAGCTTCTCGGCGTTGTAGAACTTCGGGCCCAGGGCATTGCCTATGACGACCAGGGCAATGCCGATTCCGGTGGCGACAAACAGAAACAGCAGGGTCGGCAGGTATTCGGCCAGCACGGTGTTCCCTCGGCTACGGGGTGCATGCGCGCCCCTTTGCTAGGTGCCAGGCGCGACCGTGACCGGCCGCGCCTGGCGCTTGTATGGTGCCCAAGGGGGGACTCGAACCCCCACGACCTAAGCCGCTACCACCTCAAGGTAGTGCGTCTACCAATTCCGCCACCTGGGCAAATTTTTACACTGTCTCCGCACGCTTGTACGAAGGCGCGATATTGTAATCGCTATCAGCCGCCCTGCGGGACTTCCTGCCCCGTTTCCCCCTGTGCGGGGGGCGGTACGGCGGGCGGCTGGGCCTCGGGCGCGGCCGGGACCGCGGAGCCGGGTGCCGCGGGCGCCGTGCCCGGAGCCGCAGGCACTTCGCCGGGGGCCGCGGGCGCGGAGGGGATTTCGGACATCACGCCCAGGTCCACCGCGGAAGGGCCCGCCTGGGTTGCCATCCTCGTGGCCTGCCAGGCCATGAACAGGGTCAGCGCGAAGAACACGATGGCCAGCCACTTGGTGGACTTGCTGAGGAAGTTGGAGGCGCCACGCGCACCGAAGACGGTGGCGGATGCACCGCCGCCGAAGCCCGACCCTGCCTGTGCGCCCGCGCCACGCTGCATGAGGATCAGCGCGATCAGCGAGAGGGCGACGAGCACGAAGGCGATATTGAGGATGAGTTGCAGCATGGTTCCGTTCTCTTGGGCCCGGCGGTCAGCGCGCCGCCGCGGCCACGATGGCCATGAAGTCCGTGGCCACCAGCGAGGCTCCGCCGATAAGGCCTCCATCGACGTCGGCCATGGCGAACAGCTCGGCGGCGTTGGCGGGCTTCACACTGCCGCCGTAGAGGATCGGCAGTGAATTTCCAATGGTAGCACCCCGTGCGGCAACCTCGCTACGGATGAACGCATGGACCTCCTGCGCCTGCTGCGGCGTGGCGGTCAGCCCGGTGCCGATGGCCCACACCGGCTCGTAGGCGACCACGGCGGTTTCGAAGCCTTCCGCGCCCACGAGATCGAGCACCGGGCGCAGCTGGCCGGCGATCACCGACTCGGTCGAGCCGCCTTCGCGGTCTTCGCGCGACTCGCCGACGCAGAGGATCGGGCGCAGGCCGGCAGCCAGCGCCGCGGCGAACTTGCGCGCGACCAGCGCGCTGTCCTCGGCGTGGTACTGGCGCCGCTCAGAATGACCGACCAGCGCGAAGCGCGCGCCGACGTCGGCCAGCATCGCGGCGGAGATTTCGCCGGTGTATGCGCCATCGGCATGGGCGCTCACGTCCTGCCCGCCGAAGCCGATGCCACGCGCGCCCCAGGCGGACACGAGGCCTTCCAGATGGGTCGCAGGCGGCAGCACCACGATGTCCACGCCAGCGGCCGGCAGGCCCGCGGCCATGTCGGCCAGCAGGGTTGCGGCGGAGCCGCGGCTGCCGTTGAGCTTCCAGTTGCCGGCGACGATGCGTGCGCGCATGTTCAGACCTCGGGATATGGCGGGGCCGCAGAGTCTAGGCCTTCGCGCACGTTCCTGCATGCGCGCGCAGCACCCGCGCTCAGGCCAGCTTGATCTCGCGCAGCCGCTCTTCCAGGTAGCCGTGGGCCGTGATCGGCTCCGGGTAGCGGCTGGGGTTGTCGGCGGTCACGCAGGAAGGCAGCACGTCGATCAGGAAGTCCGGGTTCGGATGCAGGAAGAACGGCACCGAATAGCGCGGCTGGCGCGCAAGTTCGCCCGGCGGATTGACCACGCGGTGGATCGTGGACGGATACACGTGGTTGGTCAGGCGCTGCAGCATGTCGCCGATATTGACCACGATGGTGTCGGCGTCGGCGGTGAACGGCACCCACTCGCCCTCGTGCGAACGCACCTCGAGGCCGGCGGCGCTGGCGCCGACCAGCAGCGTGATCAGGTTGATGTCGCCGTGGGCGCCGGCGCGCACGTTGGGGATGTCGTCGGCGGTGATCGGCGGGTAGTGGATCGGGCGCAGGATCGAATTGCCGAAGTCGGTCTTGTCGGCGAACCAGTGCTCCGGCAGGTCGATGTGCAGGGCCAGCGCGCGCAGCACCTGCGAGCCGAGCGCATCCAGCGCCTGGTAGAGCGCATAACCCTTGTCGCGGAACGTCGGCACCTCGGCCGGCCACTGGTTGGGCGGCATCACGTCGCGGTAGCCGGAGTCATCGGCGATCTCGCGGCCGATGTGCCAGAACTCCTTGAGGTCGAAGTGCTTCGAATCCTTCGCCGTCTCCACGCCAAAGGGCGTGTAGCCGCGGGCACCGCCGCCGCCGGGCACGTGGTAGGCCTTCTTGGCATCCTCGGGCAGCGCGAAGAAGGCCTTGAAGGCCTCGTAGGCTTCGGCGATCAAGTCCTGCGGGATGCCGTGGTTGCGGATGCCGGCAAAGCCCCACTCGCGGTACGCGGCGCCCAGCTCATCGACGAAGGCCTGGCGGTCTTCCGGGCTGGCGGGATGGGTGAAGCGGCGGATGTCGAGGGTGGGGATTCGCGGTGCCATGGTTCGCTCAGGAAGGCGCGCCCGGGGTGGGGACGCTGAAGGCCCATGATACCGCCCGCATTCGCCCGGTTGCGCCGTTCCTGCCCAGCCTTTCCGTCGCTGCATGGGAGCCACCCCAAGGTCGATCGCGGCCACGGCCGCTCGCACATGTGCATCGCCCAGGCGACCGGCTGCGGTCGCTCCCACATGCGCGCCACTCAGGCGACGGCGCGCACCGCGGCGGCAAGCTGCTCCAGGGTCGCTGTCACCAGCGCCTCGTCATCGGCTTCGACGGTCACGCGGACCACGGGCTCGGTGCCCGAAGGGCGCAGGAACGCCCTGCCCCGCCCTTCCACGGCGCGCTGGGCTTCGGCCAGCGCCGCCTTGACGCTGTCGACCTCCACCGGCCGCGAACCGCTGGCGACGCGCACGTTGATCGTGCGCTGGGGCACCTTGCGCAGGTCGCGCAGGGCATAGGCCAGGGACATGCCTCGCCGGTGCAGCACTTCCAGCACCTGCAGGGCGCTGACGATGCCGTCGCCGGTGGTGGAGCGGTCCAGGCACAGCAGGTGGCCGGACGCCTCGCCGCCCAGGACGCCGCCGCGCTCCACCAGGGCCTGGTGCACATAGCGGTCGCCCACCCTGGTGCGGATGAACTCGATGTCGCGGGCGGCCAGCGCCTGCTCAAGCGCGAAGTTCGTCATCAGCGTGCCGGCCACGGGGCCGCGCAGGCGGCCGCTTTCCTTCCAGTCGCAGGCCAGCAGGTAGACCAGGTCATCGCCGTCGCGCACCTGGCCGTCGCCATCGACGAACACCACCCGGTCGCCGTCGCCGTCGAAGGCGATGCCGAGCTCGGCCCCGGACTCGCGCACGCGCGCGGCCAGGCCTTCAGGCCAGGTGGAGCCGACGCCGTCGTTGATGTTGACGCCGTTGGGGTCGACGCCGATGGTTTCGACCCGCGCGCCCAGCTCGCGCAGCACCATCGGCCCGATCTGGTAGGTGGCGCCGTGCGCGCAGTCGACCACGATGCGCATGCCGTCGAGATCGAAGCTGCGCGGCACCGACCCTTTGCAGGCCTCGACATAGCGGCCAACGGCATCGCGGGTGCGGATCGCCTTGCCGAGCCTGTCGGAGGCCACGGTGCGAAAGGGCTGGTCCAGCGCCGATTCGATGGCAAGTTCGGTGGCGTCGTCGAGCTTCTCGCCCATGGCCGAGAAGAACTTGATGCCGTTGTCGTGGTGCGGGTTGTGCGACGCCGAGATCACGATGCCGCCGTCGGCCCGCATCGAGTGCGTGAGGTGCGCGACCGCCGGCGTCGGCATCGGCCCCATCAGCTGCACGTCGACGCCTGCAGCGACCAGGCCGGCCTCGAGCGCGGCCTCGAACATGTAGTTCGAGATCCGCGTGTCCTTGCCGATGATCACCACCGGCTTGCGCCACTCGCCGCCGTCCTTGACGCGTGCGGTCAGCGCGTGGCCGTAGGCGTTGCCCAGGCGCAGCATGAAGTCGGCCGAGATCGGGCCTTCGCCGACCCGTCCGCGGATGCCGTCGGTGCCGAACCAGCGGCGCGCGCCGCCGGCTGTCGCACTGCGCTGCGCGCTCATTGGGCGGCCTCGTCGGCCTGCTCGGCGGGCGGCGCCGGCTGGCGCATCAACATCGCCAGCAGCGAAGCAATGCGCGCGCGCAGCTCGCGGCGGTCGCAGATCTGGTCGATGGCGCCGTGCTCGACCAGGAACTCGGAGCGCTGGAAACCTTCCGGAAGCGTCTCGCGCACGGTCTGTTCGATCACGCGCGGGCCGGCGAAGCCGATCAGGGCCTTGGGTTCGGCGAGGTTGATGTCGCCGAGCATCGCGAACGACGCCGAGACGCCGCCGGTGGTCGGATGGGTCATCACCGAAACATAGGGAAGCCCCGCCGCGCGCAGGCGGCCGAGCGCGGCCGAGGTCTTGGCCATCTGCATCAGCGAAAACAGGCTCTCCTGCATGCGCGCGCCGCCGCTGGCGGAGAAGTTCACGAAGGGCGAGCCGATCTCGAGCGCGCGTTCGGCGCCCAGCGTAAAGCGCTCGCCCACGACCGAACCCATCGAGCCGCCCATGTAGGCGAAGTCGAATGCGCTGGCCACGATCGGGCTGCCTTTCAGCCGGCCTTCCATCGCGATCAGCGCGTCGCGCTCGCCGGTGGCTTTCTGCGCGGCCTTGATGCGGTCGGCATAGCGCTTCTGGTCACGGAAGCGGAGTACGTCGACCGGGCCGAGCGCGGCGCCGATCTCGCGGCCGCTGCCGGCGTCGAGGAAGGCGGCCAGCCGCGCGCGGGCGCGGATGGGCATGTGATGGGCGCACTTCGGACAGACCTCGAGGTTCTCCTCAAGCTCCGGGCGGTAAAGCACCGCGCCGCAGCTGTCGCACTTCTCCCACAGCCCCTCGGGCACGCTGCGCTTGCGTGCGGGGCCGCCCTCGGTGCGGATGCGGGCAGGCATGATTTTCTTCAGCCAGGACATGCGTTTGCTGTGATCCTTTGCGGACTGGGCCGCGAACCGGGGGAGTTTAGCCCACTGTCCCGCCGGCGCCCGCATCCAGCGCCCGGCGCAGCGGGGCCAGGAAATCCGCGGCGGCCGCGGCGGCGGCACCACTGCCGGCAGCGGCCATCACCTTGACCAGGGCGCTGCCGACCACCACGCCGTCGGCATCCACGGCCATGGCCGCGGCGCTGGCGGCATCGTGGATACCGAAGCCGGCCACCACCGGCACGGGGCTGAGGGCGCGGATGGCGCGCAGGTGCGCGGCCGCGGCAGCGGCGTCCAGGCGGGCGGAATCGCCGGTCACCCCGGCAAAGCTGACGTAGTACAGGTAGCCCTGCGCGAGCGAGCAGAGCATCTGGACGCGCTCCGGATCCGTGGTCGGCGATGCCAGCAGCACCAGGGCCACGCCGCGGGCGGAGAACGCATCGCGGAACCCGGCGGCCTCCTCCGGCGGGAGGTCGACCAGCAGCACGCCATCGACTCCGGCATCGGCGGCGGCAGCGGCAAAGGCCGCGGCACCGCGGATCTCCACCGGGTTCAGATAACCCATCAGCGTCACCGGAGTGTCGTCGTCGCGCTCGCGGAACTCGCGCACGCGCTCCAGCACCCAGGCCATGCCGGCGCCGCGCGCGAGCGCACGCTCCGAGCTGCGCTGGATGGTCGGGCCGTCCGCCATCGGATCGGAAAACGGCACGCCGAGTTCGATCGCATCGGCACCGGCCTCGACCATGGCGTGCATCACCGGCACCGTATCTTCCAGCGACGGATCACCCGCGGTGATGAAGGGCACCAGGGCCTTGCGTCCGGCGGCGCGCAGGGCGGCGAAGCGGCGCGCGATCCGCGGCGCGACTTCGACGACGCTCATACCTCCACTCCTTCGCGCGCGGCGATGGTGTGCACGTCCTTGTCGCCGCGCCCTGACAGGTTGCACAGCACCAGCGCGTCCTTCGGCATGTCGCGCGCGAGCTTGATCGCCTGCGCCACCGCGTGGCTGGATTCCAGCGCGGCGAGGATGCCTTCGGTGCGCGCCAGCAAATGGAATGCCTCCAGCGCCTCGTCGTCGCTCACGCCGACATAGGTGGCGCGGCCGGTATCGGCGAGGAAGGCGTGCTCGGGCCCGACGCCGGGATAGTCCAGCCCGGCGGAGACGGAGTGGGTTTCGATCACCTGGCCATCGTCGTCGCAGAGCACATAGGTGCGGTTGCCGTGCAGCACGCCCACGCGCCCGGCCGAAATGGACGCCGCGTGCCGGCCGCTGTCCATGCCCTCGCCCGCCGCCTCGGCGCCGACCAGGCGCACGTCGCGGTCGTTGAGGAAGGCGTGGAAGATGCCGATCGCGTTGCTGCCGCCGCCGACGCAGGCGGTGACCACGTCCGGCAGGCAGCCGTGCCGCTTCAGCATCTGTGCGCGCGCCTCCTTGCCGACCACCGCATTGAAGTCGCGCACCATGCGCGGGTACGGGTCGGGGCCGGCCACCGTGCCGATGATGTAGAAGGTGTCGCGGACGTTGGTCACCCAGTCGCGCATGGCCTCGTTGAGCGCATCCTTGAGCGTCGCCGAGCCGCTGGTCACCGGCACCACCGTCGCACCCAGCAGCTTCATGCGGTAGACATTGATCTTCTGGCGCTCGATGTCGGTCGCGCCCATGTAGACCACGCACTCCAGGCCCAGGCGCGCGGCGACCGTGGCGCTGGCCACGCCGTGCTGGCCGGCACCGGTCTCGGCGATGATCCGGGTCTTGCCCATGCGGCTGGCGAGCAGCGCCTGGCCGATCGTGTTGTTGATCTTGTGCGCGCCGGTGTGGTTCAGGTCCTCGCGCTTGAGCAGGATGCGCGCGCCGCCGACGTGGCGCGTGAGGCCCACGGCCTCGTAGATCGGACTCGGCCGGCCGACGTAATCGGCCAGGTCGGCTTCGAACGCGGCGACGAAGGCCGGATCGCCGCGCGCCGCGTCATAGGCCGCGGCCAGCTCCCGCAGCGGCCCGGCCAGGGTCTCGGCGACGAAGCGGCCGCCGTGGCGGCCGAAGTGGCCGCGGGCGTCGGGGAAGGCATGGAAATCGGCCGGCATGTCACTCATCACGCATCTCCAGAACTGCTTCTTCATCATCATCATCGGCGCGGCAATCGCTGCGACGCACCTCGGCCACGAATGCGCGCATCAGGTCCCCGTCCTTTTGACCGGGCGCGGACTCGATGCCGCTGCTTACATCCACGCCCCACGGCATGGTTGCGGCCACCGCATCATGGACGTTGCCGGGCGAAAGCCCACCGGACAGCAGCAGCGGCCGGGTCAGCGCGCGCGGCAGGGCCGACCAGTCGAAGGCGCGCCCGCTGCCGCCGTCATGGCCGCCGCCATGGCTGTCGAACAGGAACGCCGACGCACCCGGGAAGGCGGCCACCAGGGCCGGCCCTTCCACCGCGGTCCCGGCGCCCATGCCTACCGCCTTGAGATACGGCAGCCCGAAGCGGCGGCAGAAGGCATCGTCCTCATCGCCGTGGAACTGCAGCAGGCTTGGCTTCACCTGCTTCACCACCTCGCGGACCTCGTCGGCGGGGTTGTCACGGAACACCGCGACCGCGTCGACCAGCGGCGCCAGCGCCTCGCGCAGGGCGCGGGCCTCGGCGACGTGGAGCCTGCGCGTACTGCCGCGGGCGAAGACGAAGCCGATGGCGTCGACGCCGAGCTCGCTCGCGAGGCGGACGTCGCCGGCGCGGGTCAGGCCGCAGAATTTGATGCGCGTACGGAAGAGGGTGCGTGGCATGTCAGGGTCGTGGCAGGGGAAGGGGTCCCGGCACGGCGCCGGGGCCATCCAGCGTGACTTCCGGAGGGAGGCCGCAATCTGCCGGATAGAGGGGCCCGAGGAAGACCAGGCCGCCCGACGGCGCGGTCGGGCCGGCACGCCTGCGGTCACGCGCGTCCAGCACCTCCGCGATCCACTGCTCCGGACGGCGGCCGCCGCCCACTTCCAGCAGCGATCCGACGATGTTGCGGACCATATGATGCAGGAAGGCGTTGGCCTGGACGTCGACCACCACCACGTCGCCCTCGCGCGTCACGCTGATCCGCTGCAGGTCGCGGCGGGCGTGTGGCGCCTGGCAGTGCACCGTCCGGAAAGAAGTGAAGTCGAGCTCGCCGACCAGGGCCTGGGCGGCGCGATGCATGGCATCGGCGTCCAGCGGATGCCGGCTCCAGGCCAGGTACTGGTGGCCCAGCGCGGGCCGGACCGGACGGTTGAGGATGCTGTAGCGGTAGCGGCGGGCGCGTGCGGAGAAGCGCGCGCTGAAGTCGTCGCCAACCTCGCGGCACCAGCGCACCGCCATCGACGGCGGCAGCAGCGAGGTCGTACCCAGCATCCAGCTGCGCGGATCGCGCGCGGCTTCGCTGTCGAAATGCACGACCTGGCAGCGCGCGTGGACGCCGGAATCGGTGCGCCCGGAACAGATGGTCGCTACCGGCGCATCCGCCACTTTCGACAGCGCCGCCTCCAGCGTCGCCTGCAGGGTCCGCGCGCCGCCGGCACCGGCGTCACCCAGTCGCTGCCAGCCCAGGAAGTCGCTGCCGTCGTATTCGGTGCCCAGTGCGTAGCGCATGGTGTGCGATGACCGGCCGCGCCGCGCACAGTCGCGGCGGCGACACAGGCGTCAGGCGATTCCTTCCAGCAGGCGCGAGGCCTCCGCGCGCGCCGCGTGGTCGCCGGCATCGACGACTTCCTGCAGCAGGTCGCGGGCGGTGTCGACGTCGCCGAGGTCGAGGTAGGCGCGCGCCAGCTCGATGCGCTCCGCGCCGCCTGGTGACGGGTTGAGCGAGGCGATCACCGCGGCATCATCGGCGTCGCGGTCGCGGTCGATGTCGGTATCGGCGTCGGTGTCGGTGTCGGTGTCGGTGTCGGCATGCGTGGGGACGTGCTCTGGCACGAACTTGGCCACGGGCACAGCCTTGGCCACCGGCACGACTACATCGGTGCTTGCCGCCGCGTCCGCGTGCCATGCCGGCGTCGCCGGACGTGGCGCCGCGGGCACCTGCTGCGGGGCGTCGGCAGGCGACTCGCCTTCCGCCGGCGACGACGACGCGGCTGCCAGGGCGGCAGCGTCAAAGCGCGGCCGCGGCGTCGGCTTCGGCGCGCGACGGATCAGCATCCAGGCCACCGCGGCGACCAGCAGCAGGCCCAGGCCGATCCACGCCCACGGCAGGCCGCCAGCTTCGGCCGCAGCCGGCGGCGCCTCGGCAGCAGGCTCGGAGGTGGCCGAAAGGCGCTCCTGGACCGCGGCCAGCTCGCTGTCCTTCATCGTGATCAGCTGCGCCTGCTGCGCCTGCAGGCGCTCGAGGTCCGCGACGCGGGCCTTGAGTTCGTCCACCTCGGCCTCGCGTGCGGCCAGGGTTTCCTGGCTCTGGTGCAGTTCCTGTTGCATTTCCTGTCGCAGCATTTCGCCCTCGCCACCGGCCTGGATGCCGGATCGTATGCCTGCCTGCTGCCCGCCGGCCGCCGACGGCGGCACGATTTCCAGGCGCGCGTCCGCGGTACGTGCCACGGCGTCCGGCTGCGGGCCGGCTTCGCCTTCGCCCGCCGGCCCGGGCGCTGGGGCCTCGGGGGCCTCGGCGGCGGCGGGCGCGTCCATGACCGCTTCGGGCTGCGGTGCCGGACGCGTCATGTCGCGCCAGGCCGCCACCTGCTCGCGCATCAGCGCGCGTGACTCGCGCAGGTCCAGCCCGGCGATCTCGCTGCGGTCCGGGATGCGCAATACCGCGCCCTGGCGCACCAGGTTGAGGTTGCTGGCGATGAAGGCTTCGGGATTGGCGCGGAACAGCGCCACGATTGCCTGCTCGCGGGTGACGCCGTCGCCGACAAGCTGCGCGGCGATCGCGCCAAGCGTCTCGCCCGCCTGCACCGGGCCGTACTCGCCGGGAGGCGCGGATGCCTGCGCGGGCAGTGCCGCCGGCATCGGCGCCGGTGTTGCCACCGGTGCGGGCGCGATGGCGGGAGGGGTCGCAGCTTCGTCGGCCACGGCAGCGTCAGCGCGTTCGGCGGCAGCGGCGGCAGCGTCCGCAGCGGTTTCATCGACCGCGACGGCTTCATCCGTCGGTGCGATGTCGTCAGACCCGGGCGCCGCCGCAGCCTCCGGCGAACGCACGATGGTGTTCGCCGGCGCGGCGACCGGCGCTTCGATGGCCGGCTGTGCCGGCGCGGCCACGGTCTGCGGCGTATCGACCAGCGCGGAGTACTCGCGCACCAGGCGCCCCTGCCCCCAGTCGACCTCGACCAGGAAGGTCAGCATCGGCTGGGTGACGGGTTCGCGCGTGGTGACGCGGATCACCGGGTTGCCGCGGGCGTCGAGCGCCACCGCGAACTCCAGCCCCGCGACCACGCTGTCCGGCGCCGGGAGGCCGATGCGCCGGAACGTGTCCGGCGACGCCAGGCCCGCGCGCAGCTGGTCGAGTTCGCCGGAATCGCTGGAGATCACCTGGATCTCGGCCAGCAGCGGCTGGCCGGCGCGCGACTTGACCTCGATCCGGCCCAGGCCCAGCGCAAGCACCTGGCCCGCGAACAGCGCCAACAGCAGGCCGCACATGGCGGCCCAGCGGATTGCTCGCATCATTCGCGGTGTCGTGTGCACTCGTTCCCCCATTGCATCGCGTGGACTCTAGCGGCCCGCGGCCTTGGATGGCAACGCGGGAGCTGCATCAGCGCTCGCCGATCACCAGTTCCGCGACCTGCACCGCATTCAAGGCCGCGCCCTTGCGGATGTTGTCGGCCACCACCCACAGGTCGAGTCCACGCGGGTGCGAGAGATCCTCGCGGATGCGACCGACAAAGACCGGATCACTGCCCGACGCGTGCGTGACCGGCGTCGGATAGCCACCGGCAACGCGCTCATCGACCACCTCGACCCCGGGCGCCGCTTCCAGCAGCGCGCGCGCTTCGGCGGCGCTGATCTTTTCGCGGGTTTCAATATGCAGCGCCTCGGCGTGGCCGTAGAACACCGGCACCCGCACCGCGGTCGGGTTCACCTGGATGCTGTCGTCGCCCAGGATCCTGCGCGTCTCCCAGACCAGCTTCATCTCCTCGCGGGTGAAGCCGTTGTCCATGAATTCGTCGATCTGCGGGATCAGGTTGAAGGCGATCTGCACCGGGAAATGCGCCGGCTCGGCGCCGCGGAAGCCCAGCAGCGACGCGGTCTGTCGGCCGAGTTCCTCGAGCGCCACGCGGCCCGCGCCGGACACCGACTGGTAGGTCGCGACGTTGATGCGCTCGATGCCGACCTTGCGGTGGATCGGCGCAAGCGCCACCAGCATCTGCATGGTCGAACAGTTGGGGTTGGCGATGATGCCGCGCGGGCGAAGCCTGACGGCTTCGGGATTGACCTCGCTGACCACCAGCGGCACGTCCCCGTCCTGGCGGAACGCCGATGAATTGTCGATCACCACGGCGCCGGCGGCGGCGAATTTCGGCGCGTACTCCTTCGAAACCGCCGCGCCCGCGGAGAACAGGGCGATGTCGACGCCGGCAGGATCGAAAGTCGCCAGGTCGCGGACCACCACCTCGTCGTCGCCGAAAGCGACCGTTCCGCCGGCCGAGCGCTCGCTCGCCAGCGCCACCATCTCCCTGACCGGGAACCCGCGTTCGGCGAGGATCGAGAGCATCGCCTCGCCCACCGCGCCGGTTGCGCCGACCACGGCCACCTTGTATTGCCTGCCCATGGAGACTCCGTTCGTTGAGGGCGCGACGGGGGCCGCGCAGCCGGGCATTATCGCGCGCGGCCGGCGGAATGTGCGGAGCACCGGTCAGCCGCGGCGCGCAGGCCCGGATCCAGCGCGATGCGCTCGTCGAAAACGAAGCAGCGGCCTTCATATCCGGCGCCGCCCGTGGCTTCGAAGTAGCCGAGGATCCCGCCGTCGAGCTGCAGGGCGTGGCCGAAGCCCGCGTCGCGCATCCAGCGCACGGCCTTTTCGCAGCGGATGCCGCCGGTGCAGAACCCGACCACGATGGCATCGGCGAGCGCCTCGCGGTGCGGCACGAGGGCCGCCGGCAGGTCGGTGAAGTTGTCGATCGGCAGCGTGAGCGCGCCGGCGAACGTGCCGTGGCCGACTTCTTCGCGGTTGCGGGTGTCGAGCAGCACCAGCCGCCGACCGTCGTCGTCACGTCCGCGCGCGATCCAGCGCGCCAGGTCCGCAGGCGCCACCGCGGGCGCACGCCCGTCCAGTGGCGAGACCCCATCGCGGCGGAAGCTGATGATCTCGGGCTTGTGCTTGACCTTCAGGCGCGCGAACGGCTGCGTGTGGCTGCGGCTGGACTTGGCCTGCAGGCCAGCGAAGCGCGCATCGCCGCGCAGCAGCGCAAGGAAGGCGCCGATGCCGGCCTCGCTGCCGGCCAGGAACAGATTGATGCCCTCGTCCGCGACCAGCACGGTCCCGAGCAGATCCTGCGCTTCGGCCCAGGCACGGATACGCACGACCAGGGCGGCGGGATCGTCGACAACGACGAAATGATAGGCGGCGATGCTGGTGTACATCGGCTCATTCTACGGAATGCGTGCTGCGGCAGCCGCCACGCCCGGTTTCAGGCAGCGGCTGAAGTGACCGGATTCGGCGGCCGTCCGGCATCGGGGCCGACGCCCATCGCCGCGATCAGGTTGTCCACCGCAAGCGAGACCATCGCGCGCCGCGTGGGCAGGCTCGCACTGGCGATATGCGGCGTCAGCACCACGTTGCGGCAGGCGGTGAGCCGCGGGTTCACCACGGGCTCGCCCTCGAAGACGTCCAGCCCGGCAGCCGCCAGGCGCCCGTCCTGCAGCGCCTCGGCAAGCGCGTCCTCATCGATCAGGCCGCCGCGCGCGATGTTGGTCAGCGTGGCGCCGGGCTTCATCCGCGCCAACGCCGCGGCGTCGATGATGTGGCGGTTGGCCGCCGTGTACGGCAGCACCAGCACCAGGTGGTCGGCCGCCGCCAGCAGCGCGTCGCGCTCCACCCAGGTCGCGGCGCAGTCGCGTTCGACCGCCGCCGGCAGCCTGCTGCGGTTGTGGTACAGCACGCGCATGCCGAAGCCGCGCGCGCGCCGCGCGATGCCCTGCCCGATCCGGCCCATGCCAAGGATGCCCAGGGTGCTGCCGTGGATCTCCGCGCCAAGCAGCTCGTGGAAGCCCCAGCCCTGCCAGTTCCCTGCGCGCAGCCAGTGCTCGGCCTCGGTGATCCGCCGCGCCGCGGCCATCATCAGCGCGAAGCCGAAGTCCGCCGTGGTTTCGGTCAGCACGTCCGGCGTGTTGGTGGCGACGATGCCGCGGGCGGCCAGCGCCGCCACATCAAGGTTGTTGTAGCCCACGCCGACGTTGGCGATCGCGCGCAGCCTTGCCGCCCCAGCGACTTCGGCCGCGCCGATGCGGTCGTTCAGCGTGACCAGGGCGCCGTCGGCATCGGCCAACGCGGCCGCGATCGCTTCCGGCGCATGGTCGCTGATGTCAGGCGTGCGGCTGACGTCGAACCACTGCTCCAGCCGCGCCTCGATATCGCCGTACAGCGGCTGCGACACCCATACCCTGGGGCGGGCGTCAGCCATGGCCGTTCCCGTCCGGCGACCCCGGGATGCGCGGCGCCACCGCGCCGACATCGCCACACTGGGCGCGATGGCGCAGCGCCTGGTCCATCAGCTCCAGCGCCAGCATCGCCTCGCAGATCGGGGTCGCGCGGATGCCCACGCAGGGGTCGTGGCGGCCGGTGGTCACGATGTCCACGACCCCGCCTTCGACGTCCACGCCCGGCACCGGCAGGCGCAGGCTCGAGGTCGGCTTGAAGGCCACCGAGCACACGAGCTGCTGGCCGCTGCTGATGCCGCCCAGCACGCCGCCGGCGTGGTTGGACAGGAAGCCGTCCGGGGTCATTGCGTCCCGGTGCTCGCTGCCCTTCTGCGCCACGCAGGCGAAGCCGGCGCCGATCTCCACGCCCTTGACCGCGTTGATCGACATCATCGCCGCGGCGATGCCGGCATCGAGCTTGCCGTAGACCGGCTCGCCCCAGCCGGGCGGGACGCCGTCGGCGACCACGGCAACCCGCGCGCCGACGGAATCCCCGGACTTGCGCAGCGCATCCATGTACGCCTCGAGCTCTGCAACCTGCGCCGCATCGGGCCAGAAGAAGGCGTTGCCCTCGACCGCGTTCCAGTCATGGGCCTGCGGCTCGAGATCACCGATCTGCGCGAGATGGCCGCGCACGCCGACGCCGTGGCGCTCGGCCAGCCATTTCTTCGCGATCACGCCCGCGGCCACGCGCATCGTGGTCTCGCGCGCGGAGCTGCGTCCGCCGCCGCGCGGATCGCGGATGCCGTATTTCTGCCAGTAGGTGTAATCGGCGTGCCCGGGGCGGAACTGCGTCGCGATGCGCTCGTAATCGCGACTGCGCGCGTCCGAGTTGCGGATCAGCAGGGCGATCGGGGTGCCCGTCGTCAGGCCCCCGTACACGCCCGACAGGATCTCGACCACGTCGTCCTCGCGGCGCGCGGAGGTATGCCGCGACCGCCCGCTGGCGCGACGTTCCAGGTCGTGTGCGAAGTCGTCCGGTGCCAGCGCGATGCCCGGCGGGCAGCCATCGACCACGCAGCCGATCGCCGGCCCGTGGGATTCGCCGAAGGTGGTGACGCGCAGCAGTTGGCCGAAGGTGTTCAGGGACGTGCCCCGCAAGGATCCGGCTGGCCCGCTGGCATGTGCATCAGAACAGGCTGTCCGGCTCGCTGCCGGTGGCGCCTGCGCCCGCTGCGGTCGCGCCCGTCGCCATCGCAGGAGCCGCGGCCGCGCCGCGCTCCCGCTCCGCCGCCAGCGCGGTGATCCGCGCGCTGTGGCTGACCAGGTCATGGCGCTCGACCACGAACACGCCCATCTGCCCGACCTTGAACTCCACCCACATCAGCGGCAGCTCCGGCAGCAGCTTGGACAGCGCGCGCTCCGCCTCGCCGACCTCGCAGATCAGCACGCCCTCGTCGGACAGGTGCAGCGGCGCATCGCGCAGGATCTTCAGCACCAGGTCCAGGCCGTCGTCGCCGGCGCGCAGGCCCATCTCGGGCTCGTGCGAATATTCGCGCGGCAGCGCGTCGGTTTCGGCGTTGGTGACGTAGGGAGGATTGCTGACGATCAGGTCGTAGTGCTCGCCCTGTACTGCAGAGAACAGGTCAGACCTGAGCAGGCGGACGTTGTCGGTCATCAATCGGCGCTCGTTCTCGCGCGCCAGCGACAGGGCCTCGTCGCTGAGGTCGACGCCATCGACATGCCAGTCCGGGTTGTAATGCGCCATGGCAATGGCGATGCAGCCGGAGCCGGTGCACAGGTCCAGCGCGCGGCGCACTTCGCGGCCGGCGAGCCAGGGCTCGAAGCCCGATTCGATCAGCTCGGCGATCGGCGAACGCGGCACCAGGGCGCGGCTGTCGCTCTTGAAGCTCAGGCCCGCGAACCAGGCTTCGCCGCACAGGTAGGCCGCAGGCACGCGCTCCTCGATCCGACGGATGAACAGCGCGAGCACGTCTTCCTTCTCGGCTTCGGTCACCCGCGCGGTGCCGTAGACCGGGCTCAGGTCGTGCGGCAGGTGCAGCGCGTGCAGGGTGAGCTGGGTCGCTTCATCCAGGGCGTTGTCGTAGCTGTGGCCGAAGGTCAGCCCGGCCGCGTTGAAGCGGCTGGCACCGTAGCGGATCAGGTCGATGATGGTCTGGAGCTGTTGGGTGGTCATGGCGCGCGTTCACGGCGCTTTCGCCGGGGCGGGCAGTATAGCGAAGCGGCCGCGCCCTCCGGCGCGGCCCGTTATCATGTCCGGTCACTCCCGGCGTCCGAGGCACCATGTTCAACCGCACCGTCCTGATCGTGCTCGTGGCCGCGCTTGCCGCCGGCCTCGGCCTTGTCGCCTCGCAGAAGTGGTTTGGCGGCAACAGCGCCCCGGCCCATCCCGAACTCGAGACCGTGCGCCTGTTCCCGCAGGCCCGCGAGCTGCCGCCGTTCGCACTGCAGCAGTCCGACGGCACCCAGCTGGTTCCCGGCGAGCTGCACGGCCACTGGACCCTGGTGTTCCTCGGCTTCACCCACTGCCCGGACGTCTGCCCGACCACGCTGGCCGACCTGTCGCGGGCGCAGAAGGAATGGGAACCGCTGCCCGAGGCCAGGCGGCCGCGGGTGCTCTTCGTCTCGGTCGACCCCGAGCGCGACAGCCCCGACCGCATCGGCGAATACGCGGCCTTCTTCCATCGCGACACCCTCGCTGCAACCGCCGACATCCCCGCGCTGGAGGAGTTCGCGCGCTCGCTGTCGCTGGTGTTCATGAAGGTCCCGGCCGCCGACGGCGCTCCGGCCGACCAGTACACGATCGACCACTCGGCCGCGCTGGCCCTGCTTGATCCCGCCGGGCGGATGGCGGGCGTGATCCAGGGGCCGCTCGACCCGGCGGCCATCGCCGCCGACCTGACCACCCTCACCGGAGCATCGCCACAGTGAGCCTGGTCACCCGGCTGAGCTACGCCCTGCCCCACCGCCTGCTGTCGGGGGCCGCGCGCCGTCTCGCGTATTCGGACAATCCCAGGCTGCGCCGCTGGCTGATCGACACGGTGGTGCGCCGTTTCGGCGTGGACCTGTCCGAGGCGGCGAATGCCGATGCGGCCTCCTACCCCACCTTCAACGCGTTCTTCACCCGGGCGCTGCGTGCGGATGCGCGCGTGGCCGACCCCGATCCGGCCGCCATCCTGATGCCGGCCGACGGCCGCATCAGCCAGTGCGGCCCGATCCGCGGCGGGAGGATCTTCCAGGCCAAGGGCCAGTCCTTCACCGCGGCCGAATTGCTGGCCGACGAGGTCGCCGCCGCGCCCTATGCCGATGGCCTGTTCGCCACTGTCTACCTCTCGCCGCGCGACTACCACCGGGTGCACATGCCCTGGGACGGCCGCCTCCTGCGCACGGTCCACGTTCCCGGCCGCTTGTTCAGCGTCGGCCCGGCGGCCGTGGCCCGCGTGCCGCGGCTGTTCGCGCGCAACGAGCGCCTGGTCTGCCACTTCGCCACCGACTTCGGGCCGATGGCCGTGGTGATGGTCGGTGCGCTGTTGGTTTCAGGCGTGGAGACCGTCTGGAGCGGCGAGGAAATTCCCGCCTATGGCGACCGCGTGGCCAGCAAGGACTACGTGGGCGAGACGGTGGACCTCGCGCGTTTCGAGGAAATGGCGCGCTTCAACTACGGTTCCACCGTGATCGTGCTGCTGCCCCCGGGCGTCGCCGAACTGGCGCCCGGACTTGGCGCGGAAACCCCGGTGACGCTGGGCCAGCGGCTGGCCACGCGCACGAGCTGACGCCGCGAAGGCGCTGCGGAGCGTAGAATCCCACACCCCACCAGGCCATACGGCCCACCAGAGGCCGCTTGATGAGTTCCGAAGCCCCCACCGCGCTGTTCACCGATCTCGGCCTGCCGCAGCCGCTGCTGCAGGCATTGGCCGCCGTCGGCTACGAAGCCCCCTCGCCGATCCAGGCCGCGACCATCCCGCCCTTGATGGCCGGCCGCGACGTGCTCGGCCAGGCCCAGACCGGCACCGGCAAGACCGCCGCCTTCGCCCTGCCGGCGATGGCGCGCCTTGACCCCGCCGCGCGCAAGCCGCAGGTGCTGGTGCTGGCACCGACCCGCGAACTCGCGATCCAGGTCGCCGAAGCCTTCCAGACCTATGCCGCCTTCCTGCCCGGTTTCCAGGTGCTGCCGATCTACGGCGGCCAGGGCTACGGCCCGCAGCTGCAGGCCCTGCGCCGCGGCGTGCAGGTGATCGTGGGCACGCCGGGACGGGTGATCGACCACATGGAAAAGGGATCGCTGGACCTGTCCGAACTGCGCATGCTGGTCCTCGACGAGGCCGACGAGATGCTGCGCATGGGCTTCATCGACGACGTCGAGTCGGTGCTTGCGCGCACCCCGGAGACGCGCCAGGTGGCGCTGTTTTCGGCCACCATGCCGCCGCAGATCCGGCGAATCGCGCAGAAGTACCTGCGCGACCCGGTCGAAGTCGCGATCAAGTCCGCGACCAGCACCACGCTCAACACCCGCCAGCGCTACTGGATGGTCAGCGGCACCAACAAGCTCGACGCGCTGACCCGGATCCTCGAGGCCGAACCCTTCGACGGCATGATCGTGTTCGCGCGCACCAAGCTCGCCACCGAAGACCTGGCCTCGCGCCTGCAGGCGCGCGGCTTCTCCGCCGCCGCGATCAACGGCGACATCGTCCAGGCCCAGCGCGAGCGCACCATCGCGCAGCTGAAGGACGGCAAGATCGACATCCTGGTGGCGACCGACGTCGCCGCGCGCGGGCTCGACGTCGACCGCATCAGCCACGTGCTGAACTACGACGTGCCCTACGACACCGAGAGCTACGTCCACCGCATCGGCCGCACCGGCCGCGCCGGGCGCAGCGGCGAGGCGATCCTGTTCATCGCCCCGCGCGAACGCAACATGCTGCGTTCGATCGAGCGCGCCACGCGCCAGCCGATCGAGCAGATGGAACTGCCGAGCGTGGAGACCGTCAACGACGCCCGCATCGGCAAGTTCAAGCAGTCGATCACCGACACCCTGGCCGCCGGCGAGCTCGGCCTTTTCCAGTCGCTGGTCGAGGACTACGAGCGCGAATTCAACGTGCCCGCGATCGAAGTCGCCGCGGCGCTGGCGAAGATGGCGCGCGGCGACGTGCCGCTGCTGCTCGATCCGCCGCGCGCGAAGCCCGCGCCCTCCCCGACGGCCTTCGGCCAGGAGCGCGAATATCGCGAACGCCCTGCCCGCCACGAGCGCGCCGACCGCGGCGAGCGCCCCGCGTTCCCGAAGAAGGAGCGCGTGGCACGCGCAGCGTCGCCGGGCATGCAGACGTTCCGCGTCGAGGTCGGCTACGACCACGGCGTGAAGCCGGGCAACATCGTCGGTGCGATCGCCAACGAGGCCGCGCTCGAGTCCAAGCACATCGGCCGTATCGAGATCTTCGAGGACCACAGCCTGATCGAGCTGCCCGAGGGCATGCCCGAGCCGACCATGACCCACCTCAAGGGCGTCTGGTGCGCGGGCCAGCAGCTGCGCATCACCCGCGACGGCGAAGCGCCGGACACCGCCGGCGGCAAGGGCGCCGGCCGCAAGCCGTTCGAGAAGAAGCCCTTCGCGAAAAAGCCGTTCCCGCCGCGCAAGCCGCACCGCAAGGGCCCACAGCCCGAGTAACGCGGCCCGAGTCGCTGTGTCCGCCACAGCCTGCGCCGCTCGCTGCATTTGCCGCTGCATTTGCCGCTGTGGGAGCCGCTGTGGGAGCCGCTGTGGCGTACCGCCGTGGCAGCCGCTGCGGCGTACCGCTGCGGCAGCCGTTGTGGCGTGCCGCTGTAGCGTGGTGCCGCTATGGCAGCCGCTGTAGCGTGCCGTTGTGGGAGCCGCTATAGCGGCGATCGCGGCCATGGCCGCTCCCACGAAGGCAGGGGCTGGTCGCAATGCTGGCCGCTTCTGCCGACGAGAGCCGGGACCCTCAGGGGCCGAGGACGTGGATCACTTCCTCGAGCGGTGGCCAACCCAACATCGGCGCCAGCCACCAGTACGCGGCCACCACGATCAGCGCCCACAGGGCCAGCTTCAGCACCACGCCTGCGACCTTGAACGCGAGGTACAGGCCGATGACGACCGCGACGATTCCGAGCCAGGTCACGGTCGCATCCGGGCGCAAAGCGCGGCCTTGGACGGAAGACGGCGAGGATTGAGGGTCTGGTCGCGCATCCGCGCATTCTACGTGGCGGTGCGCTATCGCACGTACGCATGCGCGACCACACCCACCACGCAGCGCTCCGCCTCGGCGGGTTCGGGGCTCGCGGACGTTGGGCCGGCGACCTTCCACCAAACCCTCGACCATGGCGTGGAAGGTGCCCGTGCCACACCCCGCCGCACAACGCCCCCGGGCTATCCTGTCGCGATGACGATTTCCTGCGACGTGCTGGTCATCGGGGCCGGCGCCGCCGGGCTCATGTGTGCGATGACCGCGGGCCAGCGCGGCCGGCGCGTGCGAGTGCTCGAGCGCGCCAACAAGCCCGGCAAGAAAATCCTGATGTCCGGGGGCGGCCGCTGCAACTTCACCAATACCGGCACCGGGCCGGCGAATTTCATCTCGGCCAACCCGCACTTCTGCAAGTCCGCGCTGGCGCGCTATACGCCCGCCGACTTCGTGGAGCTGGTCGATCGCCACGGTATCGCCTGGCACGAGAAGGAGCTCGGCCAGCTGTTCTGCGACGACTCGGCCAAGCTCATCGTGCGCATGCTGCTGAACGAATGCACTTATGCCGGCGTCGACGTCGACATCGGCTGCGATGTACAGAGCGTCACGCGCACGGACAGCGGGTTCCTGGTCGCGACCACGCGCGGACAGGTGGCCGCCGGGTCGCTCGTGGTCGCCAGCGGCGGCCTCTCGATCCCCAGCCTGGGCGGCAGCGGCCTCGGCTACGGGCTGGCGCGGCAGTTCGGGCACGCGGTGCTGCCCACGCGCGCCGGCCTGGCGCCGCTGGTGCTCACCGGCAGCCATTCCGAGCGCCTTCAGGGCCTGAGCGGCGTCGCGCTGGAGGTCGAGGCTTCGAGTCGCGGACAGTCGTTCCGCAACGCCATGCTGGTTACCCATCGCGGCCTCAGCGGCCCGGCGATCCTGCAGGTCTCGTCGTACTGGGATGCCGGCGAACCGCTGTCGATCGACCTGCTTCCCGGCACCGATGCGCTGGCATTTCTGCGCGAACAGCGCGCGGCGCACCCGGCAACCGAGCTGCGCAACGTGCTCGCCGACCGCATGCCGCGCCGCTTCGCCCAGCGCCTGTGCGAACACTGGCTGGGCGACCGGCCGCTGCGGCAGTTCGATGAGCCTGCGCTCGCGCGCGCCGCGGCCGCGCTCTCGGCCTGGCCGGTCGTGGCCAGCGGCACCGAGGGCTATCGCACCGCCGAAGTCACCTTGGGCGGCGTCGACACCGACGGCCTGTCCTCGTCGACCATGATGTCGCGGCGGGTGCCGGGGCTGTTCTTCATCGGCGAAGTCGTGGACGTCACCGGCTGGCTGGGCGGGTACAACTTCCAGTGGGCCTGGGCATCGGGCCGCGCAGCCGGTGGCGTCGCCTGACAGGCTCTGCCGCCCGGGAGCCCGGGATCAGGCTTCGGCCTCGTAGCTGGCCGCAGCGCACAGCTGGGTGTCCTGGGCGGCGGCGGCCGGAATGCCGTCCCCCTGCAGGGCGATCAGCTTGACCACGCGCATGCCCTGCTCGACATAGCTCGCCAGCGCCAGGAAACCGGTCTTCATGCTGCCGCAGAACGCCTGGCCATCATCGGCGCGGGTTTCGTCCAGCACCCGGCGGAGCTCCACCGGATGCCGGGCGTCGACCATCATCACGTCCGCGTAGCGCTGCCCGGCGCTGAACTCGTCGCCGCCGTGGACGATGGCAACGCGCTCGGTCACGAAGACGGCGCCGCTGGCACCACTGATGCGGGCGTCGCCGATCTCGAGCGTACCGGTCATGGCAGCGCTGACACGGTCGGCGGCGACGAAGCGGCCGAGCGCCACCGGCTGCAGCGTGGGAGGTGCGGCGCGTTCGATGGGTGCGTTGGCGGTATCGGGTTCCAGCGATGCGCGGGGCGCCGGCGGCGGAGCGCTGGTCACCGGTGGCTGGGCGTCGCCGGGCGCCGCGGCAGCACCGTCATCCCGCGCGCAGCCGACGGCCGCGACGCCCACGGCGCAGGCAAACAGGATCCATGCGATGGCGGAGCGGCAGCTGCGAAGGTTCAATCGGGAATCCGGCGTCAAGAAGCACAGGCGCCAATGATAATCGTCCGGCGTTCAGTGCGCGTCAGGGGTTGACCCGAGGTCGGGTGGTGGAGACGGGAGCTCGGGCGTGGTCTCGCTGAGGATCCGCAGGCTCTCCTCTTCGCGGCGACGGCGCTCCGCGACAGCCTCGGGACCTTCCGCCTCCTGCGCGCCATAGGCGTCAGCCGGGGCGAGTGGCCGCATCGACGTGCCTGAAAACCAGCGCGGCTGCCCGGCTTCGCCCGTGGCCATGTCCCGCCTGCATTCAAGCTGTATCGAATCGGCGCCAACGCTGCCGCCGGCAACCTCCTGCACCCTCACGGCAAGCCCGGACACATCGCCGTGCGTGGCCAGCCGACGACAGGCCGCGGACACCGTGGACTGCCCCGCGCCGCGCGCCGACACCACCAGCAGCATGGTCATGCGATCGATCCAGCCCGCAGCATTCACGCCCGGCATCGCCGCCACATCGCGGCGCGCCGCCTCGCGGCGCACGGCGCTGCCGCGGTCTGCCAGCAGGATTTCGCGATGCACCTGGGCACCGAGATCCGCCAGCCGCGCAGCCGCACGCGCGCCGTCGCCGGCGCGTGCGTCGCGGCCGATGGCTTCGACCTCATCGGCCGCCGCCGCTTCTGCATGGCGGTCCGCGGCCGCTGGCGGAGCCGCCACCAGCGATCGCTGAGGCTGCTGCGGCACCATGGCGACGGCAGGCTCGGCTGCCGCTGCCGGCACCGCCGGTGCTCCGGTCGCCTGCGAACGCGCCGCGGACGGCCCAGCGTCCGGACCCAGCCAGTCGCGCACCTGCCGGTATCCGAACCAGGGCAACACCAGCACCAGCACCACCGCGATCCGGAAGGCGACACGGCCCTGGCGCGTCCTGCGATGTGCAGAACGATCCGGCCAGCGCGCCTTCGCGCGGCGCTCCGGATTCACTTCCAGGCTTGCCACAGCAGCACCACCGGCAGCGCCGCCAGTGCGAGCAGCAGCACGATGCCCACGGCCGCGCGCGCCACCCGACCCGGCTCGTTGCGCAGCACGTCGGCAAAGGTCTCGCCGCTGCCCGTGCGCAACGCCTCGGCGCGCTCGGCGCGGGCGCGGGCCTGGCGCGCGGCCTGGTATTCGTCCATCAGCCGGCGCGCGCGCGGATAGTCCGCGTCGTCGCTGACCCAGATGCCGCCGTATGAAATGCCCCAGCGGCTGGGCCGGGTCTCATGGAACCCGATGTCGTTGGCGTCCAGGAACCCGCGGACCTCGTCCGCCTCGTCCTCCGGGACCATCCTCATGTTGAGCAGCAGCTTGGCCATGGTGTCGAAGGATACCCGCCGCCCTTGACCGTGGTACGAAAACGATTTGCCGGCAGGCCGCCACGCCGGCGGCCCGCGGCTCAGCCGCCCGTGGCCAGGCGGCGGCGCAGGTTGGCGCGTGCCGCGGCATCAAGGCGCTGGTGGAAGTACGCGCTGAGGTAGATCCGATCGCGGCGCAGGAGGCCACGCAGGAAGCGCCGTCGATTGATGCGATACAACACGCCCGGGACGGCGTCGCGGTATTCCTCGTCGATGGCACGGTCGTAGGCGTCAAAGGCAGCGGCATCGGCCCCGAGGATGGCCATGTCGCAATCCAGGAAGTGACGGCGGTCATCGCCATCCGGGCCTTCGCCAAGCGCGTCCGGACGCAGGCTGCCGTGGCGGGCGGTCAGTTCGATCAGATCGACGACCCGTCCCGCGTCGATCGCGGCATCGGGCAGCCAGCGTGCAATTTCCTGCGCGGCCAGGCGTGCCGAACGGGCCTCGTTGTCCCGGCGGCCGGCGTCATGGATGGCGTCGTGGTAGAGCATGGCAAGCCAGGCTTCGCGCGGGCGCGCCCAGCCCGGTCCCGCGGCAACCTCATCGAAATGGCCAAGCAGCGCCTCGACGTGGCCGAAGTGGTGGTAGGCGCGCGGCGGAGTCGCATAGGCGGCACGCAGCCGTTCGAGCATCCCCGGAGGCAGCGCGATCAACTGGCGCACGCCATCTCCGAACCCAGCCGCAGTTCCCGTGCCACCTGCTCGAAGGCCGGGGCAAGTTCCCGCCAGGCCTCTTCGCCGAACACCGCGCGCGCGGCATCCAGGGTGGCGGCGTCGCCGCGCGGTTGATCGCCCGCCCACGCGAACACCACGCGGTTGCTCATCTCCGCTTCCTGCACCACCAGCACGCGGTCGACACCGAAGGCCTCCCGGAGCTGCATGATGTACGGCGCGCAGCCGTCGCCGTGCAAGTTTGCGGCCATCACGCCACCCGCGGCCAGGGCATCGCGGCAGGCGCGGAGGAACGCCGGCGTCGTCAGGGCCTCCGGAATGCCGGCGGCGTCGTAGCCATCGACCAGGAGCAGGTCGTAGCGCGCGGGCCGTGCAGCGATGAAGCGGGCGCCGTCGTCGAACGCAACCTCCAGGCGCGCATCGTCATCGGGAATCCCGAAGCTGCGACGCAGCGCGATCACCCCCGGATGGTTCTCCACCACTTCCAGCCGCGCTCCTTGCAAGTGGCGGTGGAGGAACTTCACCTGCGAGCCGCCGCCAAGGCCGACGATGCCGATGCGTCGCGGCCGCGGCTGCCACAGCAACGCTGCCAGCATGGTCCTGGTGTAGTCGATCAGCAGCCGGTCGGGCGAGTCGCCTAGCATCCGGCTCTGCGTCTGGCCGCGTCGGAAGTGCAGCGAAACATAGCCCTTGTACCGGTGCAGCCGCGCCGGCGGAAGCCGCGCGCCGTGGGGGTCGAGCGGACCTGTCCCGCGCAGCCGTGCAAACGCCTCCGCCAGCCTTCCGAACCAGCCACTGTCGCCTGCCACCCACACCTCCACCCGTGCATTGATCGTTGGAACCGTTTACAGCGTACGCCGCCTGAACAGCGATCGCCCGCGGACATCATTCTCAGAGCGCGTTAAGCATGTCCACCGTGAAGTGGAGGCGAACGACTCCAGGGAGCACCACAATGAGCTTGCATCCAGTCCCCATGTTCCTCGCGATCATGCTGTCGATCGGGATCGCGCTTCCGGCAACGGCCGAGGCACAGGAGCGTCCGCGACGCGACGCGCCCACCCATCAAAGCGATGACGACCGCCCGCGGAGGCAGGAGGCGGCTCGCGAGGCGCGCAAGCGCCCCGACCAGCAGCGCCAGCGCAACCAGGCCGCGCGCGGAAGCGATCGCGCTGGCAGGGGCCAGCGCGGTCCGGAACAGGCGCCCCGGCAGCGCCGTGACACCCAGGCACGACAGCGCGATGCCGGGCAGCGGAATGGGTCGCCTGCGCGCGGACAGCTGCAGCAGCGGCAGGCCGGGCAACGCCAGGCCGAGCAACGCCAGGCCGAGCAGCGCCAGGCGCAGCAACGCCAGGCGCAGCAACGCCGGGCACAGCAACACCAGCAGCAGCGCCAGGCACAGCAGCGCCAGGCGCAGCAGCGGGACGCCGCGGGCCGCCGCGAAGCAGCGCAAGACAGGGCCACCGACCGGCGCGACGATGCCACGCGAAGCCGCATTGTGGAGCAGCGTCGACGCATCGCCGAACAGCGTCCGGATGCCGGATCGCGTCGCACGGCGGACCAGCGTCGCACGGCGGAGCAGCGTCGCACGACGGACCAGCGCCGCACGCCGGACCAGCGTCGCACCCCGGACCAGCGCCGGAACGCCGACCAGCGACGCCAGGCCGAGCGGCGCCAGGGCCAAGGCGTTGACCAGCGCGAACGCGAACGACGCGTCGCCCAGCAGCGCCAGCGTGAAGCCCAGCACCAGCGTCATCGCCGCGAACTGCGTGATGCCCAGCGTCGCCACGAACAGCGCCTTGCCCAGCAACGCCGCGTCCACCAGCAGCGCTACCTGCGCAGTTACTACTCCCGCGTCCACGCCCGCGACCCGCGCTGGAGCAGCTACAACGCCGCCTGGTACAGCGCGCCCGCAAGCTATCGCTACCAGCGCGGAGGCCGCTACTACAGCGTGAACCACTACGCCGCCGACCTGCTGCAGCAGGCCGTCGACCTTGGCTACAGGGAAGGCCGCGAGGCCGGTCGCGCCGACTACGACGACGGCTGGCGGCCCGATTACCGCAACAGCCACGCCTGGGAGGACGCCAGCTACGGCTACAACGGCTGGTACGTCGACCGTTCGGAGTACATGCACTATTTCCGCGAGGGCTTCCAGCGCGGGTATGAAGACGGCTACCACGGACGCAGCCAGTACGGGCAGCGGAACGACCAGGGCGAGTATCTGATCCTGGCTGCCGTGCTGTCGGCAATCCTCGCCTTCCAGCACCTCTGATCCGGCTGCTTCAGCGCAGCTGGCTGTCCTTGCTGCCTCGCCGGTTGTAGCCGGCGAGGCCAGCTTCGCCGTCGTGCGCGGCCTGGCAGGGCATGCACAGGCGTACGCCGGGCACCGCCTGGCGTCGCGCTTCCGGAATCGGCTCACCACATTCTTCGCAGTCCTCGCGCCCGGGCCCCGTGCCCAGCCGGCTGCGTGCGCGCTCGATCGCGTCCTTCACGGTTGCGTCGATCTGGTCCTGTACGGCGCCGTCGCCGGCCCAGCCGGTGGCCATGCTGCTTCTCCGCGGATGCTGGATACAGCCTGTTATCGGGGTCCACCGCAGGCCTTGCAAGCCCTGCCGCGGGTCCACGCTCCCACACCATCGATCGTTCGCGCCGATTCGCGGCCTTGCGCCGGCTTCACCGCGCCGTGCGACCATTGCGGCATGCGCGTGAACACGACTGCCCCACTCGCCGCCCTGCTGTCGCTTTTGCTGTCGCTGGCAGCCGTCGCGGGCGCTCCGGCCTACGCCCAGGCAAGCGCGCCGGCCCCGACACCCACGGCGGCGGGGACCGGCACGACGCCCGATACCGCCGAAAGCGCCGACTCCGCGGACACCGCGGATACCGCGGATACCGGACGCGACCTGGCCGACAGCCGCCGCGTCGCCGAGCGCCTGCAGGAGACCGATGGGCTGGCCGACGTCACCGTGACCGTGCGCGACGGCGTGGCCGAGCTGCAGGGCGTGGTCCTCGCACCCGAGGACCGCGAACGCGCCGCACAGGTGGTTGAACAGCAGCCCGGGATCAGCCGGGTCGACAACCGCGTGATGCTGAGCACCCGCATATCCGACCGCATCGGCACCGCGTCCACGCTCGCGCTGGACAAGATCGTGCGCCTGGTGGCCGCCCTGCCGCTGCTCATCGTGGCGATGCTCGTGGTCGCCCTGGCATGGTCGCTGGGGAAATGGCTGGGACGGCGCTTCGGGCAGCGCATCCAGCGGCGCAACTGGCAGTCCGAGAACCCGTATTTCGCAAGCCTGGTGCAGCAGCTGGTGCAGTGGCTGGTGCTTCTGGGCGGGATCCTGGTGGCACTCGACCTGCTGGGTGCGACCGCCTTGGTAGGCGCGGTCATGGGTTCGGCAGGCGTGATCGGGCTCGCACTTGGCTTCGCGTTCAAGGACATCGCCGAAAACTACGTGGCCGGCGTGCTGCTGAGCATCCGCCGCCCGTTCGCACCCGGCGACTCCCTGCGCATCGACGGCAGCCATGAAGGCAAGGTCGCGGCACTGACGCCGCGAGCCACCGTCCTCGTGACCTTCGATGGCAACCGCCTCACCCTGCCCAACGCACTGGTATTCAAATCGGTGGTGCTGAACTTTTCCAGCAACGCGCGGCGGCGGCTGGATTTCACGATTCCTGTCGACGTTGCGGAATCCATCCGTTGCGTGCATGACCTCGCCCTGTCGGCGATTCGCGGGGTCGATGGCGTGCTTGCGGACCCCGGGCCCTCCTGGACGGTGGACGCCTATGACGCGTCGGCGATCACGCTGCGCTTCTTCGCCTGGATCGACCAGCGCAGCAGCGATCTTGGCAAGGTGCGCAGCGAGGCCATCCATTCGGTGCGTACGCGGCTGGCCGAGGCCGGGGTGAGCACGCCGCGCGTGATCCAGTATGCCGCCACGCTTCCGGAGGAAAGCTCCGCGGCCGGAGCGGCCGCGCGTGCCGTGCAGGCGCCCGCCGCCGAGGAGGCAGCGGCCGACACCTCGGTCAACCGCGACCTCGACGAGCACATTGCCGCCGAGCAGCAGGCGCACGCCAACGAAGATCTGCTTCCGGTGGAGTCCGAAGCGTCCCCGCCGCACGCGGCGCCCTGAAGGCGTTGCTGCGGTCCAGCTTGGCTCCGGCCAGCCGGGGTTTCAGATTTCCCCTACCCTGGAATCGCCAAGTCACTGACAGGCAGCCAAGCCATCCCCGCGCATGATGGCGGGGCCCCGGCAGCACGGCCCTGCACCGGTCACGGATGCCGCTCAGCAACGGAACTGGCCGCGACCTTGAGCAAGTCGTAAAGCTGGGCCGGGGCACACCTACACCACCAGGACGCGCCAATGGTCGAGATCAAAGAGGTCGCGGCGGGGTTCCAGGTTTCAGGGGCGAGCTTCGACGAGGTCTTCCACAGCCGCTTCAAGGCCACCATGGCGGCGCATGCCGTCGCACTCGGTGATGCCACCCTGTCCGGCCGGGCCGTCACCATCACCATGCCCACCGGCTGGGGCGATACGGTATTCGTGGAACCGGGGCCGGTGCTCCGCTCCACGCACGCCTGAGCCTCTACGCGGCCCAGCGGCCGGTCAAAGGCCCGACGGTGCGGGCGGCGGCGTGCCAGCGGGACGCGCGCAGCCGGAAACCGGCCCGATTCCATCGATGACCAGCTCGGCCACCTGGGGAAACACGGCACCCGACATGGAGTCCTCGCACGGTCCCGGCGTCAGCGTCACCGCGATCGTTCCGGCATCGTCGCTGGCGTGCACCAGCCTGGCGCCTTCAACCTCGTTGTCAGTCGCGATGGCGAGCCGCCGGCCTTCAAGGTCGGGCCCGCTGAGCACCACTGCGCCCGCTTCCACCCTCGCCTGCCAGAACGGCTCGTTGGTCAGGACCACGAACCCGGCCGGCAGAGTCCGGTTTGAAGCCGCGGCGCTCGTGTGGTCATCGGCAGCGACTGCTTCGGGTGGCGGCGCAGCGTGCTCGCAGGCCGCCAAAGGCAGGGCCAGCACGAGCAGCATCGAGATCAGTCTGGCATCCATCGTCAACCATGCTCCGGGGGCGTGAGGGCGTCAGCATGCCGCATGCGGGCAGCAGCGACGTTATCCAGCCAGCGCAGTGCGCCTTCGGCGGCCACGCGTCCACTGGCGAAGCAGGCGGTCAGGAGGTATCCGCCCGTCGGCGCTTCCCAGTCGAGCATCTCCCCCGCAGCGAAGACACCCGGCCGCGCCCGCAGCATCAGGCCGTCGTCCAGGGCCTCAAGGCGGACGCCACCGGCGCTGCTGATCGCCTCCGCCAGGGGTCGCGTCGCGACCAGCCGCAGAGGCAGGCGCTTGCTGGCGACTGCCACGGCGGCCGGGTCACGCATGGCGTCGGCACCGAGGACCTCGCGCAGCAGGCCGGCCCTGGCGCCGTCGAGCCCTGCTGCGCGCCGCAGGTGCTCCGACAGGCTGCGCTTGCCCCGCGGCCGCGACAGCTCGCGCTGCAGCCGCGCGGGCTCGCGCCCGGGCGCGAGGTCGAGCTCAAGCACCGCATGCCCGTCGCGTGCGATGAGCTCGCGCAGGTCGGCGGAGATCGCGTAGACCAGGCTGCCTTCGATCCCGTGCTCCGAAACCACGCACTCGCCCTGCAGTGCATGCACGCGCCCACCGGGATCGCGCCAATGCGCAACGACCGGCTTCAGCGGGGCACCCGCATGGCGCCCTGCGAAGTGCGCGGACCAGGCGATGTCGAAGCCGCAGTTGGACGATTGCAGCGGCGCGACCTCGATGCCGGCATCGCGCAGGAGGTCCTGCCATGCGCCGTCCGAGCCCAGCTGCGGCCAGCTGCCGCCGCCCAGCGCGAGCACCGTGGCGTCGGCATCGAATCCGGTTTCGCCATCCGGCGTCGCAAACCGCAACGCGCCCCTGTCGTCCCATCCAAGCCAGCGATGGTGGACGTGGATCTCCACGCCCTGCGCACGCAGCCTGCGGACCCAGCCACGCAGCAACGGGGCAGCCTTGAGGTCCACGGGAAACACCCGACCGGAGCTGCCGACGAAGGTCTCGACGCCAAGCCCGCGCGCCCATTCCCGCAGCGCATCGGCATCGAAGGCGGAGAGCCAGCGACCGACCTCGGCGCTGCGTTGGCGATAGCGGCCGGCAAACAGCGCCGGCGGATCGGAGTGGGTAAGGTTCAGGCCGCCCTTGCCCGCGACCAGGAACTTGCGCCCGACCGAGCCCTTGGCCTCGAAGACATGGACTTCGCAGCCGGCCGCGCGCAGCAGTTCGGCGGCGAACAAGCCGGCCGGGCCGCCGCCGACGACGGCGACGCGGCGGATGCCGGTCGCCAGGGTTCCAGCGGCGGACGCCGCGGTCATCGCCCCTCAGGCCTTGCGCAGGAAACAGGTCTTCAGCACGAGGTCGCGGATCCTGTCCGAATGGCCCTCGACGTGCTCCGCGTCGTCGTCGACCAGGCGGATGTTGCGGATCATCGTGCCCTGCTTGAGCGGGATCGATGAACCTTTGACCTTGAGATCCTTGATCACCACCACGGTGTCGCCCGCTGCCAGCTCATTGCCGTTGACGTCGCGCACCACGATGGCATCGCCTGCAGCCTCGCCATCGCCCACGGCCCATTCGTGGCCGCAGTCCGGGCATATGTACAGCGCGCCGTCGGGATAGGTGTTTTCCAGTCCGCATTGCGGGCAGGCGGGAATGCTGGACATCGGCGACTCCGGTGTGGCGTGGGCTGCATAGTGTAGCCAGCGGCCATCGAGCGGACCGCCCCACAGCGCCGCACCCGCGCCAGCGCGGCCGTGTCGCCACCCCGGCCGCGCTGGTGCCGATCGCGTCAGCGGGCGTCCGCGCCGTGCCCGCGGGCCGTCGGCTTCAGCAGCGCGACGCTCCGGCGCAGCCGCTGCAACGGGGACGGATCGACCGGGCCGTCGTCCAGCAGGGTGTCGGCCAGCGCGTGCCTGAGCGGCGGCAGCATCCTGCCGGCCTGGATGATCGCGCGCCGCAGCGGCTGCATCGGCCGGCGGTCATCGGTGAACATCCGGACCACCAGCGCGGTGCCGAGGAACAGCGGCAGGCAGCCAGCGCGATGGCGACGCTGGTAGCGCGCCAGCAGCGCGGGGTGGCCCGGGTCATGGTGCGCCGCGACCGCGTCGGCCACCGCCGACGCCAGGCGCTCGACGCTGGCCAGGCCGAGATTGAAGCCGTGCGCCGTGACCGGGTGCATGCCGACCGCGGCGTCACCAAGCAGCGCGAAGCGCGGGCCGACGAACCGCCGCGCCCAGGTCGCCACCAGCGGGTACGCATGCACCTCGCCTTCCAGCGCCATCGCGCCGAAGCGGTTGCCGTAGCGCGACTGCAGCTGGCGCGAAAACGCATCGGCGTCCAGCGACTTCAGCCGCTCCGCCTCCGCGCCGGTGACCGTGACCACCGCCGACGCCAGCTGCCCACGCAGCGGCAGCAGGGCCCGCGTCTGGCCGGCGCCGAACCATTCCAGGGCGATGCCTCCGTGCGGCTTCTCCAGCCGCACCCGGCACACCAGCATGGTCTTGCCGAAGTCATGCATGGCCACCGGGATCCCCATCGCACGGCGGGTCGAGGAGAAGCGGCTGTCGGCCGCGACCAGCAGCGGGGCCTGGAAACGGCGGCCGTCCTCCAGCACCACCTCGGCCTGTCGCGGGTCCGACGCCACCGAGGCGACCACGGCGTCGAAGTGGACGCGGATGCGCGGATCGCTTTCGACCAGCTCCCATGCGGCCGCGCGGATGTCGCGGTTCGCGACCAGGGCGCCCAGGGCCGGATGCCCGAGGGGCACGGCGTCGACTTCGAATCCGTGCCCGGCATCGCCGTCGGCCACGCGCGCGCCGACCAGCGGCGACACCGCGTCTTCCGGGATCCGCTGCCATGCGCCAAGTTCGCGCAGGATGCGCATCGACGCCCGGGTCAGCGCGATCTCGCGGCCGTCGAACGCGGGCCTGGCAACGGATTCACGCGACTGGCGCTCGAACACGTCGACGCACAGGCCACGCTGCGACAGCGCGCGCGCCAGGCACAGGCCCGCTGGACCGGCTCCGATGACGAGGACCGACGGCTCTGACATTGGATTTCCCAACTCGACTGGAACGCCAAGCCTGGGCTGTCCGGGCGTCGGGCGCCCTGACCGGGATCAAGCGCCGGAACGGCTCCGTGCCGCGGCGTGGACCGCCGGCTCCGCCAGGAAGCGCCCGACCTGGAACCAGACCAGCAGCGCGCCGCCGGCGATCAGCAGCGCGCACAGCCCGTTGCCCGGCTGTGCCAGGTGCAATACCACCGCCACTCCCATCGTCAGCGCGAGCCAGGCCCAGGCCTGCCAGCGCCCGACCAGCGCACGCCGTGTCTCACGCCCGATGATCTCCCGTGCCTGCGCCGGGGGAATTCCATACTCCTCGCTGATCACTTGCGGCTGCATTGCGTGCCTGGCTCCTGTGGACGTGCGGAATCGCGTACCTCGTGGATACATGGACGACGTGGGGTGCGTGGATTACGCCACGGATCGGCGCGCGAATAAAGAGGTTCTTCTCCCGACCGGGGGAGAGGCGCACGGCCGGCCCGGCGTTGTGGCTGGCTTTTCTCGAGGCTTCGGGGTGCTGACGCGACAGTTGCGGCGTTGTTGGGCCGGGAGCTTCACCACTGGGGTCCGCGCTGCCCGTCCCGCGCATTTCTCCGTTCTGGTCCGCGCTGTCCGTCCCGTGCATTTCTCCGTTGTGGTCCGCGCTGCCCGTCCCACGCATTTCTCCGTTCTGGTCCGCGCTGCACGTGCCGCGCATTTCTCCGTTCTGGTCCGCGCTGTCCGTGCCGTGCATTTCTCCGTTGTGGTCCGCGCTGCCCGTCCCGCACACAGGGGGTGTGCTCCCCCGGCCTGTCCGCGTCCTGCTCCCAAGGCCGGCCGCCGGCCATCCATGGCCGGCTGTACGCACACCCCCTGTGCACGGGACGGGCCGTGGAGTTTTCCTGCTTCGGGACGGAGATCAAGAGCGGGCGCGCGCTCGATCGTGGCCGTGGTGTGGCGTGGCGTGGCGTGGCTGTGCCGCTTGATCGGGTGACGATCCGCCCGGTTGCGACATCTGCGTCGACGTCGCCTCCGTCCACCACCGCGCAAAAGGTCCGGGCCCGCCGTGGAGGCAGGGGGGAAGCCCAGAGCCGGCCATGGATGGCCGGCGGCCGGAGCTGGGAGCAGGATGCGCATATTCGGGCTGGGCATCCCCCCTGCCTCCACGGCGGGCAGCGCACATCCTCCCGGAGCCTGCTCAATCAGGACAAGAACCAAAGGAAAAGGGGGCGGAAATCCGCCCCCTCCTTTTCTGCCTACCAGATGCGAACCCGGTCTTCGGGCGCGATCCAGAGCGCATCGGCGTCGGTGACGCCGAAGGCCTCGTACCAGGCATCGATGTTGCGCAGCGGGGCAAACGCCCGGATGTGGCCCGGCGAGTGCGTGCCATTGACCAGCTGCTGACGCAGCGCATCGTCGCGCCACAGCGTGCGCCAGACCTGCGACCAGCCCATGAAGAAGCGCTGCTCGCCGCTGAAGCCGTCGATCACCGGCGCCTCCTTGCCGTCGAGCGAGCGGCGATAGGCCTCAAGCGCGATGGTCAGGCCGCCAAGGTCGCCGATGTTCTCGCCCATCGCCACCTTGCCGTTGATGTGCATGCCCGGCAGCTGCGGGAACTCGTAGGCCTCGTACTGGGCACCGAGCTTCGCAGCCTGGACCTCGAACTGGGCGGCGTCGTCGGCGGTCCACCAGTCGCGCAGCAGGCCGGCGCCGTCGGACTTGCGGCCCTGGTCGTCGAAGCCGTGGATGATCTCGTGGCCGATCACGCCGCCGATGCCGCCGTAGTTCACCGCCGGATCCGCGTCGGGATCGAAGAACGGCGGCTGCAGGATCGCGGCCGGGAACACGATCTCGTTCTTCACCGAGGAGTAGTAGGCGTTGACCGTCTGCGGGGTCATGCCCCACTCGGCCTTGTCCACCGGCTTGCCGATGCGCGCGCGGTCGTAATCCCATTCGAACGCCGCCGAACGCAGGGCGTTGCCGAGCACGTCGCCGTCCTTGACCTCGAGCGCGGCGTAGTCGCGCCACTCGTCCGGGTGGCCGATCTTCAGGCCGAAGCCGGCCAGCTTGGCGCGGGCTTCCTTCTTGGTGTCCTCGCCCATCCATTCCAGCTGGTCCAGGCGCGCGCCCATGGCCGCCTTCACGTTGGCCACCAGGTCGTCCATCTTGGCCTTGGCGTCCGGCGGGAAGTACTGCGCCACGTAGTCGCGGCCGATCGCCTCGCCCATCGCGCCCTCGGCGTGGGCCACGCCGCGCTTCCAGCGCTCGCGCTGCTCGGGCTGGCCGGAGAGGAACTTCGAGCGGAAGTCGAAGTGCGCGTCGACGAAGTCCTTCGACAGCAGCGGCGCGGCCTGGTCGGTGACGTGGAAGGCCTGCCAGGCCTTGAGCGTATCGAGATCGGTACCGGCGAAGATGGCTGCCAGCTTCGGGATCGCCGTGTCCTGGCGGACCACGGCGCGCGGCGCTTCGCCGACGCCGGACGCGGCGAAATAGCGCTCCCAGGGGAAGCCCGGCGCGGTGGTCGCGAACGCGGCGCGCTCGACCGGATTGTAGGTGCGGCTGCGGTCGCGGCTTTCGGCGCGGGTCCAATGCGCTTCGGCCACCGACTTCTCGAAGTGGAACACGCGCTGCGCATTGGCCTGCGCTTCGTCCCAGCCGGCAAGCTCAAGCAGCTGTGCGATGTAGGCGACGTAGCGCTCGCGCTGCGGCTCGAACTTCTCGTCCAGGTACATCTGGCGATCGCCGAGGCCGAGTCCGGACTGGCTCATGTACAGGGTGTAGCGATCGGGATCGCGCTGGTCGTCGGAGACGCCCACGCGGAACAGGGTCGCGCCCGGACCGCCGGCGGCGCGGCCCATCAGGTCGGCCAGCGCGTCCTTGTCGGCCGCGGCGCGGATGATGTCCAGGTGCGGTGCCAGCGGGGCGGCGCCCAGGGCGTCGATCGCGGACTCGTCCATGAAGCTGCGGTAGAGGGTCGCGACCTTGGCCGCGTCGCCGGTAGCGGCGTCGCCAAGCGCGGCATAGCCGTCGACCAGGCCGCGCACGCGCGCCTCGGACAGGTCGCGCAGGACCAGGAACGAGCCGTACATCGACTTGTCCGACGGGATTTCGGTGTTGTCCGCCCAGGTCCCGCTGACGTAGCGGAAGAAGTCCGCACCCGGCTGCACGTGCCGGTCCATGCCCGCGGTGTCGATGCCCCAGCTGCCGTAGCGGGTGGCGGCCACGGTGCCGCCGGCGTCGGCGGTAGCGTCGTCCGCTGCGAAGAGCAGGCTGGCGTCGCAGGCGATGTCGATGCAGTCGCCCGCGGCGCGGACGTCATGGGCGGCTACGGGGGCGGCAAGCGACAGGGCAAGCGCGGTTGCCGCGGTGAGAAGGCTGATCTTCAAATGGAGTCTCCGGACTGGGTGCAGTGGACGGGCGCCGCGCGGGACGCCAACCCTGCAAGCATACCCAACAGGCGCCTGGGCGCCTCCGATCACGCTGCCGTGCCCGGTCACGGCAGCCATCGCCCTGCCCGCCCCGGCCGCGCGATCTGGGACAATCGCGGCCACGCCGGCGTGGTGCCGGCATGGAGCCGTGATGAGGGAGCATTTGCCCGAGTGGGTGCAGGAATGGCTGGGCGTGATCGTGCCGCTTGGCCAGGTGGCGCTGATCATCCTCGGGGCCTGGCTGCTGCGCCTGCTCGCACGCCGCGTTGGCGACCGGGTCTGGCAGCGCTACGACGCGCCGCAGGAACTGGTGATCGGCTCCCGGCGCGTGATCACCTTCCTGATCTGGGCCGCCGCCCTGCTGCTTGTGCTGCAGCGGCTGGGCGTGTCCGGGACGGTGCTGTGGACCGCGTTCACCGGTTTCGCCGCGGTGGCTGCGGTGGCCTTCTTCGCCGCATGGAGCGTGCTGTCGAACATCTTCTGCACCATGCTGATCCTGGCCACGCGTCCGTTCCGGCTGTACGACCACGTCGAACTCCTCGAGGGCGGCGACAAACCCGGGCTCGGCGGACGGGTCACCGACATCAACCTCGTCTACACCACGCTGCAGGAAATCGACGACGCCGGCGAACCCCGCGGCAGCGTGCTGCGCGTGCCCAACAGCCTGTTCTTCCAGCGCAGCGTGCGCCGCTGGCGCAGCGTCGAGGATCGCCATCGCGCGCTGAAAGCCGGCAAGCGGGGCGGATCCGGCCTCGACATCTGAAGCACTCAGGCGCGACCGGGCAGCCGCAGCTGCTCGCGTCGCGGTGCGGCGCAACGCATCGTTGCGTCCCGGCACGGGTTTCACAGGGCGCTCGAGCCCATATCCTGCGGGTCACCGCACTCGATTTCCACAAGGAACGCCCCCATGACCAGGTACCGCCTCGCCATCATCGTCGGCAGCAACCGCCGCGACTCCATCAACCGCAAACTCGCCGAGGCGATGGCGCGCCTGCTGCCCGATTCCTTCGAGGTCAGCTACCCGCGCATCGATGACCTGCCGATGTACAACATGGACCTTGAGGGCGGGCGTCCGGCGGAAGTGGTCCGCTTCACCGATGAGGTCGCCGCGGCCGATGCCATCGCCGTGGTCATGCCCGAACACAACCGCTCGCTGCCGGCGGTGCTGAAAAACGCGATCGACTGGGGCTCCAAGCCCATGGACAAGAACGTCTGGCGCGGCAAGCCGACGTCGATCACCGGCACAACGCCGGGCGCGATCGGTACCGCGGTCGGCCAGCAGCACCTGCGCCAGATCCTCGGCATCCTCGGCGCGGTGGTCCAGGGCGGCGAGGCCTATATCCAGTTCAAGCCCGACCTCATCGGCGCCGACGGTGATTTCACCAGCGCCGACACCCGTGCCTTCCTGCAGGCGTATGTTGATGGCTTCGCCGACCTGGTTGGTCGGCTGGTGTCGCGCTGAGACCTGTCCAGCGCCCGAATCGCCGCATCCCAGGAGCCCGCCATGAACCCCATCAAGCGCAGCATCGTCCTCGCCGCCCTCGCCCTGGCCTCGGCCTGTTCGTTCCAGGCGCAGGCCACCCTTCAGCCCGGCGACGCCGCGCCCGACTTCACCGCACCGGCCTGGCTTGCCGGCGAAGCCTTCGAGTATTCGCTCGCCGATGCCCTGCGCGACGGCCCGGTGGTGCTCTACTTCTTTCCCGCCGCGAACACGCCCGGCTGCAACATCGAGGCCGCGCTGTTCTCGCAGGCCATCGATGACTTCAAGGCGCGCGGCGTGTCGGTGATCGGGGTGACTGCGGGCAATACCGAACAGCTGCGCGAGTTCTCGGCCGACAAGGCGACCTGCGCCGGGAAATTCCCGGTGGCCGCCGACGAAGGCGCGAAGATCGCCACCAGCTACGCCGCGGCGCTCGAGCGCAAGCCGGAGATGTCCAGCCGCACCTCCTACCTGATCGGCAGCGACGGGCGCGTGCTTGCGGTGCATTCGGACATGAATCCCGCGCAGCACGTCAAGCACATGCTCCAGAGCATTCCCGGCGACGCCGGCGGCTGAGCACGCAGCGCGTTCACAGCAGCCGCACCACCGCGGCGGCGGCGGCGCCAATCACCACCACCAGCAGGAACGGGGCCCGAAGCGCCAGCGCAGCGGCCGCCGCAAGCAGCGCCGCCACGCGGGCATCAAAGGCCAGGGCCTGACCGTTTGCAAAGGTGTTGACCGCCGTCAGCGAGGCCAGCAGGCCGACGGTCAATGCCATGGCCGCGGCCCGCGCACGCGGCGCATCAAGCCAGTGCGGCGGCACCAGGAAGCCGGCGAACTTGGTCGCGAACGCGGCCGCGCAGGCCAGCAGGATCCAGCTCCACTGCGACATCAGGCCGTCCCCGCCTTGCCATGCCAGCCCCACGCCGCAGCCACCACCGCCGCGACCAGGATCGGCACGCCGGGCGGCACGAAGGGCACCGCCACCACCGTGGCCAGTGCACACATCACGGCGATCGCGACCGGCTCCCGGGCCGACAATCGCGGCCACAGCAGGCCAAGGAACGCGGCCACCGCCGCGCCATCGAGACCCCAGCGTCGCGGATCTCCGAGCGCATCGCCCAGCAAGGCGCCTGCCAGGGTGCAGAGATTCCAGAGCAGATAGATGCCGAGCCCGGCGGTCCAGAAGCCGCGCCGCTGTTCGTCCGGATCGTCCTGGCCCACTGCCGTCGCGGTGGACTCGTCGATGCACACCTGGGCGGCAAGCACCCGGCGCCACCCGCGCGGCCGCAGCATCCGGTTGATCTGCATGCCGTAGACCGCGTTGCGCACGCCCAGCAGCGTGGCCGCGCCAAAGGCGGCCGCACCGCCGCCGCCGCCCGCAAGCACGCCGATATAGGCGAACTGGGAGCCACCGGTGAACATCAGCGCGCTGAGCGCCACCACCTGCAGCACGTCAAGCCCCGCCGCCACTCCCAAGGCACCAAAGGACACGCCGTAGAGGCCCGTCGCAACGGCGACAGACAGGCCGATGCGGGTGGCAGGAGTCATCGTTGTTCGCATGCGGGGATCTTATATGCGCGCCCGGCTTCCCCAAACCGCGCGGCAACGTGCTAATAGTCAGCCACGGCCCATCGGATGGGGAAGGATGGAAACGTACGGCCAGCGCGGAAGACGGGGTTGCGCGTTACGGCAGGCGGTAGCGGCAGTGGCGCTGATGCTCGCGCTGGCCATCGCTGTCCCCGCTGCCGCCGATACCGCCACAAGTTCCGCCGAAGCCTCTCGCGACAGCCTGCGCTTTGGCGGCGACGCCAACTACCCGCCCTATCATTTCATCGACGCCAACGGCCGCGCCGACGGCTTTGACGTCGAACTCGCCCGCGGGATCGCCGCCGACCTTGGCCTTGATCCGGTGTTCGAACTCGGCGAGTGGGAAGCTGCGCTGGAACGGCTGGCGCGCGGCGAGCTCGACGTCGTGCCGATGTTCTGGTCGGCCGAGCGCGAGCGGCGATATGGACTCAGTGAGCCGATCCTGCTTCGCCACCATGCCCTGTTCGGGCACTACGAAACCCCGACCGTCGCCGCGCTGGAAGGACTTGCCAACGTCCGGGTGGCAGTGCAGCACGCCGGCCTGGCGTGGGAGACGATGCAGGAACTGGCCCGCCCCGGCGTCACGCTGGTGGAAATCGACAACGAATCCGAAACCCTTGAAATGGTCGCGCGTGGTGAGGCCGACTACGCCCTGGCGCCCACCGGCATCGGGTATTACGCGATCCAGCAGTCCGCCCTGCAGGACATCGTCGCGCTGAGCCCCCCACTCCTGGAGCGCAAGTACGTGTTCGCGGTCAGGCCCGGGCAGCCGGAGCTGGTGGCCGGGATCAACGCATCGCTTGAACGCCTGCGCAGGAACGGGGAGCAGAACCGCCTGTACATCGAATGGCTCGGCAATCCCGCCGCCACCGGCGTGGAACCGCGTCGACGTGCGGTGCCCGTCCCTGCCGTGGCCCCCGCGACGCCGCCCGCGCTGGCTGCAGTGGCCGTGCTTGCCGCGCTGCTGGTCGCCGGCATCGCGCTCTTCGCCCGGCGCCGCAGGCTGCGCCCGGCCGCAGGGCGCGCGACCACGCCCAGGGCCGCCGACGCGCCGGGCGCCGACGACGCCCTGATCCTTGCCGAGCTGCGCGAGGCGATCGCCAGGCAGGAGCTCGATTTCGCCCTGCAGCCAAAGATCGACCTTCGCAGCAGCCGGCTGCTTGGCGCCGAACTCCTGGTGCGCTGGCGGCACCCGCGCCTGGGAGCGCTGGAGCCCGATGACTTCGTGCCGATCCTGGAACGGGCGCAGGCCATCGGCGAAATGACCCTCTACCTGGTGCGCCACGGCGTCGCGAAGTGTCGCAGCTGGCCCGACAGCGCCGGCCCCCTGCACATCGCGATCAACGTCTCGGCCAACGACCTGGCCGACCCGCGCCTCGTCGATGCGATCATCGAGGCCAGTGGCGAACACGGCCACTGCCTCATGCTGGAAATCACCGAAACCGAAGTGATGCGCGAACCCGAACGCGTCGCCGAAGCCCTTCCGCGCCTCCGCAGGCACGGGATCGGGATCTCCGTCGACGACTTCGGCGCCGGCCATTCTTCGCTGGTGAACCTGCGCCGGCTGGCGCCTGAGGAGCTCAAGATCGATCGCTCCTTCGTGCACGCGCTGCTGGCGTCGCATTCCGACCGCGCGATCGTCCGCGCCACGATCGACCTCGGCCACGAACTCGGCGCCAGCGTGGCCGCCGAGGGCATCGAGGACGAAGCCACGCGGCGGTGGCTGCTCGAAGCCGGCTGCGACGTCGGCCAGGGCTTCGTCATCGCCCGCCCCATGCCGCCCGACGAGTTCCTGGCGCTGCTGCGCGCGCAGCACTGAGCACCGGAGGGCCTCCTTGCTGCTAGGCTGGGGAAGGCCCGCGGCCAGAACGCGTGTCCTGCGCGCATCGGCCCTGGCCCGTTCGCATCCTCCCACGCGCACTCCGCAAGGAGCGACGCCCCTCCCGGGAGGCCTCCGTGCCCGGCTATTCCACCCGCACCCTCACGGTGGCGATCGGCGCCCATCGCTATCGCCTGCGCGTGCTCAGCGATCGCCAGCAATTCGCGGACCCGGACGGCCACGGCGAGCGCCTGGGGATCTCCTCGGCCCAGTGGAGCCATTTCGGCCAGCTCTGGCCCTCGGGGCGCCTCCTTGCCACCGCCATGGACAGGCTCCCTGTCGAAGGCAGGCGCATCCTCGAGGCCGGCTGTGGCATCGGCCTCGCGAGCCTCGTGCTGCAGCGCCGCGGTGCCGACGTGGTGGCATCCGACATCCACCCGCTCGCCGAAGCCTTCCTGGCCTACAACTCGGCGCTCAACGAGCTGCCCGCCGTGCATTACCGGCAGCTGGACTGGGAGAATGAACTGCCGACCCTGGGCAGCTTCGACATGATTGTCGCCAGCGACGTCTTGTACGAGCGGGACCACGCGGCGCTCCTCGCCGGAGTCGTGCAGCGGCATGCACGCGAACGCGCCGAAGTCGTGGTCGCCGATCCAGGTCGCGGCAACAGCGCAGTGCTGGCCAGGCTGTTGGACGCCCTTGGCTTCACACTCTCGCGATCGCGCGGGGCGCTGGAAGGCGATGCGGCCGGCGTTCAGACCGGGCGTCTCCTGCACTTCCGGCGCTGAGGCATTGCACGGCGTTACAGGCGCGTCAAGTACCCGCAAACACTTTGTTAATGTGCGATTTGTATAATGCATGCAAGGACTCGCGTCCAGCCATGGCACGTCGCGTCCCGATCCGGCAGTCCTTTCTCCGTCGCGCGTGCACCAGCAGGCGCGTGGAGGTCGCCGTCCACTGCCCACGACCGCCCTCCGCCGGTCCACCGCCAAGCGCCGTCGGCGCTGGCCGGGCCACAAACGACAGGAGTCGAGATGTCTCGCAGCAGCACCCAGAAGACCACCGCCACCGCTTCCACCGCCGCCACTCCGGCGCGCGCCAGGACCTCCGCGCCCCTCCGCCGGACCTCCAGCGGCCGCGCCAACAGCACGACCGCACACCTGACCAGCCAGCGCATCGCTGCCGACCTTGCCTCGTTCAAGAAGTCCGGCGGGCGCATCGAGGTGCTGGGCAACACGCCACTGCGCCCCTACACCTCGCGCACGACCAGCCGCAAGACCACGGCAGCCGAGCCGGCAGCACCGGCGGCGAAGGCCAAGAAGGCCTGACCGGCCCTTCCGGCCTCCCGGACCGCCAGACCCTGCGGCGCGCGACAATGGCGCGCCGCTTTCATGTCACGCGCCCGGGCCGCTCCCCGGAACCGCGCCGCCAGCGGTGATCGCGGCCGGGTCGACCACGTCCCCGGCCACAACGTCCCGGCCCGAAGTCGCGTCGCAGGCCGCGGCGATGAACACTACGTCGGTGGAGGAATTCAGCGCCGTCTCCGCCGAATCCTGCACCACCCCCACGATGAAGCCGATCGCCACCACCTGCATCGCGATGTCGGGGCTGATCCCGAACAGCCCGCAGGCCAGTGGAATCAGCAGCAGTGAGCCACCCGGCACGCCCGAGGCGCCGCAGGCACCGGTCGCCGCGACCATGCTCAGCAGCAGCGCGGTTGGCAGATCCACGGGGATGCCCAGCGTGTGCACCGCGGCCAGCGACAGTACCGAAATCGTGATCGCCGCTCCGGCCATGTTGACCGTCGCGCCAAGCGGCACCGCCACCGAACAGGTTTCACGATGCAAGCCCAGCTTGCGGCAGAGCTCCAGGTTGATCGGGATGTTGGCCGCCGACGAACGGGTGAAGAACGCCGTGAGGCCGCTCTCGCGCAGGCAGCGCAGCACCAGGGGATAGGGATTGCGCCGCGTCACCGCGAACACGATCAGCGGATTGGCCACCAGGGCCATGAACAGCATCGCGCCCAGCAGCACCGCAAGCAGGTGCGCGTAATCGAGCAGCGCCACCAGTCCGCTTTCGGCGAGGATCGAAGCGACGATGCCGAACACGCCCAGCGGTGCCAGGCGGATCACCATGCGCACCACCTGCGCGATCGCCTCCGAGAAGTCGGACAGCACCTGCCTGGTGTTGTCGCCGGCGTGCCGCAGCGCCATGCCGGTGACCACGCCCCAGGCCAGCAGGCCGATGTAGTTGGCGTTGACCAGCGCATTGAAGGGGTTGTCGAACACCTGCAACACCAGCGTCCGCAGCACCTCGCCGATGCCGCCCGGCGCGCTGAGCGCGATGTCGGCAGGCACATCGAGCCTGAGCGTGGTCGGGAACAGGAAGCTGGCCACCACGCCCACCAGCGCCGCCATTGCCGTCCCGACCAGGTACAGCCCGAGAATGGGCCGCATGCGCGTGTCCTGCCCCTGGCGATGGTTGGCGATCGACGCGGCCACCAGCACCAGGACCAGCACCGGCGCCACGGCCTTCAGCGCGGAAATGAACACCGTTCCCAAAAGGCCCACCGCCGCGGCCGCGCCCGGTGAGACCAGGGCGAGCACGACGCCGGCCACGAGGCCGATCGCGATCTGGGTGACCAGGCCCGGACGGCGGATGAAAGACGGGAGGATGGACATGGACGAAAACTCCGGAGACGGCAGCGCGCCATGATAGGGGTCGCGCGGCACGGGCGCGCGGGCCTGACCCAGGTCAATGCGGCCGCCAGGTGCGAATGGGAACCTGACGGCCATTCCCGACGCATGGAGGACACCATGGGCGATGCCATATCCCTTCAGCTTGCCGAGCAGCCGGACATCGAAGTCGACGGCGCCATGGTGGCGCAAGGTCTTGGCCTGGGCGTGGAGCGCTTCCGTGAGCTGATGTCGACCCGCAGGATCCGCGTGCTCTGCGAGCGCGGAACCGGCGAGGACGCCGGCCTGTACCGCGCCAGCTTCTACCACGAAGGCAGGCGGATGCGCCTGGTGGTGGATGCGAAAGGGCGTCCCGTCGACCCGGCCTCGCCGACCCGCCTTCACGCACGCTGAAGGACACAGCGGTCCATCATTGACCAGATCCCACACAACGAGGTGCACGATGAAACTTCACGCTTCCCTGCTCGCGGCCGCCTGTGCCCTGGCCCTGTCCGCCTGCGGCGGCGAGTCTCCGCAATCACGGGACACCGCCGCCAGCACCCCGACCACGACCCCGGCGCCAGCGGCTTCCGCCGACGAAGACGCGAAGGTCGATCCGGCCTCGGTACCCGAAGCACCATGGGGCCAGGTGCCGGCGGACGGCTCGATGGCTGGCGCCGGCGACCCGGGCGATTCGGCCGGAAACGGCGGTGACGGCCAGGGTGCGGAGACCGGAAACGTCTCGACCCCCGCTGACAGCGCCACCGACGCTACCGCCGATGCCGGTGCCGCGGCTGCCGGTTCCGGCTGCGCAGTCGCCATCGAAGGCAACGACATGATGAAGTTCAACCTGTCGTCGATCAGCGTGCCGTCGACCTGCAGCGAGTTCACAATCAACCTCACCCATACCGGCCAGCTGCCCGAGGCCGCGATGGGCCACAACGTAGTCGTGACCGCATCCTCGGACATGGCGGGCGTCGCGGCCGACGGGATCTCGGCCGGCGCTTCAGCCGGCTACCTGAAGGCGGGCGACGACCGCGTCATCGCCGCGACTGAAATGATCGGCGGCGGTGAAAGCACGTCGGTCACCTTCGACGTCTCCAGGATCAAGGACGGCGGGCCCTACCAGTTCTTCTGCAGCTTCCCCGGCCATGCCGCGCTGATGAAGGGCACGATCAGCGTCAACTGAGGCACGCGCATTCGCGCCGGGCGTCGCGCCCGGCGCGTTGCCGGCGCCGACGGACGGCCGCGCGATCGACCACATGGCGATGCCACCAGGCGTATGTTCGAACCTCCAAAGGGCGGGCGCCGCCTGCCCTGCGACCCATGGAGGTGCCCATGTACTACACCGGTTTGATCGCAGCCGTTCCAACTGCCCGCAGGCAGGACTACATCGACCACGCCACGGCAACGTGGCCCGTATTCCGGAAGTACGGCGCCACCCGCATGATTGAAACCTGGGGCGTCGACGTGCCCAGGGGCAAGGTCACCGACTTCCATCGCGCAGTGGAGGCGAAGGACGACGAGAGCATCGTGTTCTCGTGGATCGCCTGGCCCGACCGCGCGACCTGCGATTCCGCGTGGCAGAAGATGGAAGCGGACGAGGCGATGCAGCAGACGGGCGAAATGCCCTTCGACGGCAGTCGCATGGTTTACGGCGGCTTCGCGCCCGTGTTCGAGCCGGGTGAGCCGGCCGGCGCTGGCTGGTACCAGGGCTTCGTGCTGGCGGTGCCGGCGGCAAACAGGGCCGCGTACATCGACATGGCGAAGCAGGGCTGGGAGATGTTCGCCAAGGGCGGCGCGCTGGGCATGGTCGAGGCCTGGGGCGAAGACGTCCCGCACGGCAAGCGCACCGACTTCTATCGCGCTGCCAAGGCGGTCGAGGGCGAGGTGCCGGTGTTCAGCTGGATCGCCTGGCCGGACCAGGCGACCTGTGACGCGGCGGCCAAGGCCATGGAGGCGGAGATGGCGGCAGCAGACGGGATGCCCGAGATGCCCTTCGACGGCATGCGGATGATGTGGGCGGGCTTCGAACCGGTCTTCGATTCCGGCGCCTGAAATACGCCTGCCGCAGCCCCGGGCCGTCACGACGGCCCGGGGTGCAAGGCGTCAGAGCATGCGCCGCAGGACGCCGTCCTTCTTGACGAAGTGATGCACCAGGGCCATGCCGCCATGGCCGACGATCATGAGCAGCAGCAGCCAGGCGATCGGCGGATGCAGGGTGCCGATGGTGGCGAGCCACGGAATCTCCTCGCCGCGCGCCGCGAACTCGATGCCGAACGCGGTCAGTCCATAGCCGTTGCCGATCATCAGGCTGATCCCGGTGAGCGGCATCAGCAGCATCGCCGCGTAAAGCAGCACGTGCCCGGCCTTGGCCACGAAGCCGAGCAGCGGCGGAGGCGGCGCTTCGGGACGGCTGCCGAAGTTGCGCGCCGTCCACACCATCCGCAGCAGCACCAGCAGAAGCAGCAGCGTGCCGATCGAGATATGCCATGGCACCAGCGTTTGCCCGACCCAGTGTTCGCCATCGTCGATGCGGTCGAACAGCTTGAGTGCCTGCCACAGGATCAGGACGGCCATCGTCCAGTGCAGCACCCGGGACACGGTGCCATAGCGCTCTTTGGTGTCTTTGCTCACGTGTTGCTCCTTGGCTGGCTGGACAGTATCGGCCGCTGTAATGACAGCCGGTCCGGATTCCGCTGGCGGCATGGTGATGACGACATGGTGCCAGCGGCTGCGCCAGGATGCGTGACCCGGAGTGGCCGGTGACGACTGTTCGCGTCAGCGGCCGGCGGCGTCCAGCTCCTTGAGCGCCGCTGGCGGAAGCGTAAGACCGGCGGCCGCGGCCAGTTCGTCGAGCTGCTCCACGCTGGTGGCGCTGGCGATCGGCGCAGTAACCGCCGGCTGCGCCATCAGCCACGCAAGCGCGACCTGCGCCGGCGTGGCGCGGACATCGGCGGCGACCTTGCGCAGCACGTCCAGCAGCTTCAGGCCGCGATCGTCGAAATAGCCCTCCAGGAAGCCCGCACGCGCCTTGCCCTGCAGGTCCTCGACTCGCTTGTACTTGCCGCTCAGGAAGCCGCTGGCCAGGGAGAAATAGCTCACCACGCCCAGCTGGTATTCGTCGGCGACGGCGGCCAGGTCCGATTCGAACGCAGCGCGGTCGGAGAGGTTGTAGAGCGGCTGCATCACCTCGTAGCGCGGCAGGCCCTGCGCCCCGGAGATCGCCAGCGCCTCGCGCAGGCGGCCGGCGTCGTAGTTGGATGCGCCCAGCGCGCGCACCTTGCCGGCCTCGACCAGCTTCGCGAACGCACCCACGGTTTCCTCCAGCGGTACGTCCCGGTCATCGAAGTGGGCGAAATAGACGTCGAGGTAATCGGTACCGAGCCGCTTGAGCGAATCGTCCACGGCCGCGGCGATGTTGTCCGCCGACAGCCCCTTGCGCGGCTCCCATTTGCCGACCTTGGTCATCAGCACCACGTCGTCGCGGCGACCGCGGCGGGCCAGCCATTTGCCGATGACGGTTTCGGATTCGCCGCCGGACAGACCCGGCCCCCAGGCCGAGTAGACGTCGGCGGTGTCGATGGCGTTGAAGCCCTGTTCGACGAAACGGTCGAGCAGCGCGAACGAGCGGGCCTCGTCGGCGGTCCAGCCAAAGACGTTGCCGCCGAAGACCAGCGGCGCGATTTCAATGCCGGAGCGGCCGAGCTGACGTTTTTTCATGATTCCTTCCTCCTGGAAGCCTGTTGGTTCTCTTGTTGGCTGCGATGGCGATCAGCGCACGGCGCCCCGCTCGGCACGCCCTCCACCGCCGTGGCCTGGCAATCGGTGACTCCGTCAGGCATCGGCGCAGAGCACGGGTCGCAGGCGCCGGGATCAGGTCGCCGGCCGCTATCGAACCCTCGTAAAACGCGTCGGGCCACTATGCTTCAAATCCACCGCGCTGGAGGCACGACGGAGGGATCACGCTGTTCCATCGCACGCAGGGCTCGACCACGCCTGCGCTTACAGCGTGGTTGTCACCTCGGCGCCGCGGCCTGCGAGGAATTCCCCGGCGCGCGCATGCTCTTCCCGGGACAGGGCGTGCACGACCACCGTGGTGCGTCGCGCATCCATGGCATCGTGGGTGGCCTGGATATAGCGGTCGTGATCGGGCCGGATCGACACCAGGCCGCCCAGCAGCAGTCCGCCAACCGCGCCAAAGGCGGTGGTCACCAGGCCGGCTGCCACCGGCGAGCGGGCCACGAAGGGGACGCCCATCCACATCATGATGCCGAACGCGAGCGCACCCGCGACCGCGCCGGCAATGCCCAGGCGCAGGTGCGCCACCAGAATCGTTCGCCAGATGCCGCGGCCTTCCGGCTCGAGCTTGATGTTGGCGTCCGGCTCGTCGGGCTCGATCAGCTTGACCTGCGACGGCTGCATGCCGGTCTCGGCGATCAGCGCCGCCGCCGCATCACGGGCCGCGACACCGGTGCTGAAGACCGCCGCGAGCTTGCTGTTGGATACTTCGCCGGTGAGTGGATTGTCGGACATGGTGCAGGCTCCAGATGGCCAGCACCGATCATTCCAGACCCGGCGTCCTTCGCACGTGAGCAACCGGCGCCCGGGCGTTCAGGCGTCCGGCCGCCCCATCCGCCAGCGCGGCCTGATCGCTACAGTGCCCCGACTGCCGAGCAGCTGCAGCTCGCCGTCCTCGATCATCGCCGTCAGGCTCATGCTGCGCTCCAGAAGATCGGCCGACGCCTCCACCGCAGCGGCATCCAGGTCCACCACGGCCAGGTTCTTCAGGCGCGACAGGGTGCTCCCGACCTTGCTCCACCAGACCTCGGCGGCGCCACCGGCATAGTTCACCACGGTGACCTCCCGGGCGCGGCCGCAGGCTTTGCGGATGCGGCTTTCATCGGGCTGGCCAAGGTCGATCCAGTGCTCGATGTCACCGGTATAGTCGCGCCGCCACAGGTCGGGCTCTTCCTCGTTGCTGAGGCCGCGGCCGAACTCCAGCTTCTCGTGCGCGTTCAGGGCAAACGCGATCACGCGCGCCATCAGCCGCACCGGCGTTTCCGAAGGATGCTGGGCAAGCGTCAGCGCGTGGCCGGCGTAATAGTGCCGGTCCATGTCGCTGACCTGGAGGTCGAGCCGGTAGATCGTGGCATTGGGGGCCATGTGCGCGCCATTTCAGGGAAGGCGCGATTGTAGACCCTGTGCTCAGCTGCACCCGCCGCAGCAGGTGCTGCCGCCGCTGACGTGGAGTTCGTGCACCGCCGGTTCCGCCTGGCAGCCGGCCTTGTCCAGGGCCTCCAGGATCTGTTCCCGGCTTGCGACCGACACCACGTCCAGGCGCCCGCTGGCGATGTCGATGGTGATCTTCGCGTCCGGATCGATCGGTCGAAGTGCGGCGGTGAGCGTGGTGGCGTCGAACGTTCCTGCGGACAGGTCGAACTGCATGGCGGTCTCCTTTGGACAGTGCCGGCAGGCCCGGCCGGACCATGATGTCGGCCGGCCGGGCCGCCTTCCTTGATGCGGGTCAAGCAGGCCCGGATTGCGGAGTATGGTGGTGGCACGCCGCCTTCCTCTTCGGGAAACCGCCAATGACACGCCTGACCGCCAAGGATTTCTCCCCCGAGCTGCTCGAGCTCTACGACGGCTACGTGCACGGCCGCATCAGCCGCCGGCAGTTCCTCGACCGCGCCGGCACGCTCGCCATCGGCAGCATGACCGCGGTGGGCATCCTCGCCGCGCTCAGCCCAAACTACGCGCTGGCGCAGCAGGTGCAGTTCACCGATCCCGACATCGTCGCCGAATACATCAGCTACCCCTCGCCCAAGGGGCATGGCGAGGTGCGCGCATACCTGGTGAGGCCCGCCAGGACCGGGGTTCCCGTCCCCGGCGTCGTGGTCGTGCACGAGAACCGCGGGCTCAACCCCTATATCGAGGATGTCGCGCGGCGCGTGGCCAAGGCCGGATACGCCGCCCTCGCACCCGATGGCCTGAGCTCCGTGGGCGGATACCCCGGCAACGACGAACGCGGTCGCGAGCTGCAGCGAACGGTCGACCCGGAGAAGCTCATGAACGACTTCTTCGCCGCCATCGAGTTCCTGCTGGGCGACGCACGCACGACGCAAAAAATCGGCATCACCGGATTCTGCTACGGCGGCGGCGTCTCGCACGCCGCAGCGGTGGCCTGGCCGGAGCTCGCCGCGGCGGTGCCCTTCTACGGCCGCCAGGCCAGCCCCGGGGACGTCCCGCGCATCAAGGCACCGCTGCTGATGCACTTCGCCGAGGAGGATGCCAACGTCAACGCCACCTGGCCCGCCTATGAGGCCGCGCTGCAGGCCGCCGGCACGACCTACGAGGCGCACTTCTACGCCGGCACCGGCCACGGCTTCCACAACGATTCCACGCCGCGCTATGACGAGGCCGCAGCCCGGCTGGCCTGGGAGCGCACCCTGGCCTGGTTCCACCGGCACCTGGCCTGAGCGCGGCCGCAGGCCCGGTATCGGCCGGCGATGTCGCCTGCCGGGGCGTGCGCGGCGCGGCTGTTCATGCGGCGCACGCTAAGCTGGAGTTCCCAGAGCGTGCGAATCATGCCCTCCAGTATCCCGACCGGGACGCCTGAACCCGCGCTCGAGGCGATCGACTGCGCCTCCTGCGACGCCGTCTGCTGTCGAATGACGGTCGTGCTGCAGCCGGATGACAGGGTCGCCGAACACCTCACCGACTACACCGCCGCCGGGCTCCACGTCATGGCGCGAGACGAGTTCGGCTGGTGCGTCGCGGTCGATCCGGCCGGCGGCGGCTGCTCGATCTACGCGTCGCGCCCGGACGTCTGCCGCCGCTTTCCGATGGGCGGCCCCTACTGCCGCGCGGTGCGTGAAGACTACGCCGACCGCAACGCGCGCGGGATCCCGCTGCAGATGTTCTGACCCGGGGCGGTACACTGGGGCTTCCATAACTGACCGGTGACCCATGGCCAAGCCCAATTATTCATTTGAAAAGCGCCAGCGCGAGCTCGCGAAAAAGAAGAAGCAGGACGAGAAGGACGCCAAAAAGCGCGCCGAGCGCGAAGCCGCCAAGGCCGTCGCCGAGCCTGAACCGCCGCCGGGCGAATAAGACCGCCTCAGCTGCGCCCGTCGGGCTCAAGCAGGCGCTGCATGTCGGCATCCTTGTCCTGCCATAGCCCGTTCATCCACTGCTGGAAGCGGGCGCGGACGGCGCGATCATCCTGGTAGCGCCCTCCCATCACCCCGGTCGGGATCGGCCGCTGCCGCACCAGTACGCGCACTTCGGGGATCCGCCCCGCCATCAGGTCGACCATGGTCGGGCGTCCGGCGGGATAGGCGATGGTGACGTCGAGCAGCGCATGCAGCGCATCCCCCATCGCATCGATCACGAATGCGACGCCCCCGGACTTCGGCTTGAGCAGGTGCTCGTAGGGCGATGACTGCGCGGCATGCTTCTCCAGCGTGAAGCGCGTGCCTTCGACGAAGTTCATCACTGCCACCGGCATCGCCAGGAACTTGTCGCAGGCGCGCCGCGTGGCTTCCATGTCGCGCCTGCCAAGCTCGGGATTCTTCGCGATCTCACGCCGCGTATAGCGGCCCATGAACGGGAAATCCAGGGCCCACCACGCCAGGCCCAGCACCGGCACCCAGAACAGCTGCCGCTTGAGGAAGAACCTCAGCAGCGGGATGCGCCGGTTGAACACCTTCTGCAACACCACGATGTCCACCCAGCTCTGGTGGTTGGCGAGCACCAGGTAGTGGCCGTCGGCATGCAGCGCCGCATCGCCCTGCAGCTGCAGATGGACGCGGGTACCGGTGAAGCGGTCGATCATCGCGGAGTTGGCACCGATCCAGCTTTCCGCCAGGACGGCAAGGATCCGGTTGCAGCCGCGCCGCACGCGATCGATGGGCAACAGCGCCTTGAACACTGCCACCAGCAGCAGCGGCAGCGCATGCAGCAGGGTGTTGAGGACGATCAGCGACAGGACCAGGCCCGCGCGCAGCATCTGGATCATCGGGACACCTTCCTGCCACCCGCGGCCGCGGGCAGCGCCACCCGCCCGGTGGCTTCCGATGCGCGAACCGCCTCCAATGCCACTGCCCTGCTGCCCGTCATTGTCCCATTCCCGTTCCGTTGGTCACGCCCGGACGGCCTGCTGTCCTGCAGTCCAGGTCGCTTCACCCGTGTGGTTTACCTATTCACCGGCGAAGTCTATCCTGCGTTCTGGCGTTCCACGCGCCAGGCAGGGCGTGGCATTCCAGCAAGATAGGTCCGCGATCCGACGCCGCCACGCACACGCGGGTGACAACAGGCAGACGCCACCGGACTGTCCAGCCACTTCAACTCGAGGATCGCTTCATGGTCAGCATGAATCGACGGCAGTTCCTCAAGGTCTCGGGCACCGGGCTCGCCGGCTCAAGCCTGGCGCTGCTCGGCGCCAGTCCGGCACCGGCAATGGCCGAGGTGCGCCAGTTCAAACTGGCGCGCATGACCGAGACCAGGAACACCTGTCCCTACTGTTCAGTCGCCTGCGGCATCCTCATGTACGGTCTGGGCGATGGCGCGAAGAACGCCGCCTCAAGCATCGTCCACATCGAGGGCGACCAGGACCATCCGGTCAACCGCGGCACGCTCTGCCCCAAGGGCGCCGGCCTGCTCGACTTCGTCAACAGCCCCAACCGGCTCAAGCAGCCGGAATACCGCGCGCCCGGCTCGGACAAATGGGAGGCGGTGTCCTGGGATGACGCCATCGACCGCGTCGCCCGGCTGATGAAGGACGACCGCGACGCCAACTTCGTCACCACCACCGAAGACGGCAAGACGGTCAACCGCTGGCTCACCACCGGCATGCTCGCGGCCTCGGCCAGCCCCAACGAAGTCGGCTACATCACCCACAAGGTGATCCGCAGCCTCGGCATCCTTCCATTCGACAATCAAGCCCGCGTTTGACACGGCCCGACGGTGGCAGGTCTTGCCCCGACGTTTGGCCGTGGAGCGATGACGAACCATTGGGTCGACATCAAGAACGCGGACGTTGTACTGATCATGGGCGGCAACGCAGCCGAGGCCCATCCCTGCGGGTTCAAGTGGGTCACTGAAGCCAAGGCGCACAACGCCGCCAAGCTGATCGTGGTCGATCCGCGCTTCAACCGCTCGGCATCGGTCGCGGACTATTACGCCCCGATCCGCACCGGCACCGACATCGTGTTCCTGGGCGCGGCGATCAAGTGGCTGATCGACAACGACCGCATCCAGCACGAGTACGTCCGCAACTACACGGACATGAGCTTCATAGTGCGCGAGGACTTCGCGTTCGACGAAGGCACGTACTCGGGCTACAACCCGGAAACGCGGACCTACGACAAGTCCAGCTGGGACTACGAGCGCGGCGCCGACGGCTTCGTCGCCACCGACCCGACGATGCAGCACCCGCGCTGCGTCTACCAGCTGCTGAAGAAGCACTACGAGCGCTACACGCCGGAGATGGTCGAGCGCGTCTGCGGCACCACCAAGGAAGAGTTCCTGACCGTGGTCGAGATGCTGGCGACCACCGCCACCCCCGACCGCGCCGGCACCATCCTGTATGCGCTGGGCTGGACGCAGCACTCCATCGGCTCGCAGATCATCCGCACCGGCGCCATGCTGCAGCTGCTGCTGGGCAACATCGGCATCGCCGGCGGCGGCATGAACGCATTGCGCGGGCATTCCAACATCCAGGGCCTGACCGACCTGGGCCTGATGACCAACCTGCTGCCGGGCTACCTGACCCTGCCCAACGAGGGCGAGCAGGATTACCAGGGCTATATCCAGGCGCGCACCCAGCACGCACTGCGACCCAACCAGCTCAGCTACTGGCAGCACTACTCCAGGTTCCACGTCAGCCTGATGAAGACCTGGTGGGGCGATGCCGCGACCGCCGAAAACGACTGGGCCTTCGACTACCTGCCCAAGCTCGACCGTCCCTACGACATGCTGCAGACCTATGAGCTGATGGATGCCGGCAAGGTCAACGGCTACATCTGCCAGGGCTTCAACCCGCTCGCGGCCGCGCCCAACAAGGCGAAGATGAACTCGTCACTGGCGAAGCTGAAGTACATGGTCGTCATGGATCCGCTGGTGACCGAGACCTCCGAGTTCTGGAAGAACTACGGCAAGCACAACGACGTCGACAGCGCCGCCATCCAGACCGAGGTCATCCGCCTGCCCACGACCTGCTTCGCCGAGGAGGAAGGCGCGCTGGTGAACTCGGGACGCTGGCTGCAGTGGCACTGGAAGGGCGCCGAACCGCCGGGCCAGGCCAAGAGCGACATCGAGATCATGGCCCTGATCCACATGCGGCTGCGCGAGCTGTATGAAACCGAGGGCGGCGCCTTCCCCGACCCGATCCTCAACCTGACCTGGGACTACGCCCGGCCCCGGCATCCCAGCGCGACCGAGCTGGCGATGGAGTACAACGGCCGCGCGCTCGACGACCTGCGGGCGGCAAACGACCCCTCGCGCATCACCCGCCGCGCGGGCGAGCAGCTGTCCGGCTTCGGCGAGCTGCGCGACGACGGCAGCACCGCCAGCGGCTGCTGGATCTATGCCGGTGCCTGGACCCAGGACGGCAACATGATGGCGCGTCGCGACAACAGCGACCCGACCGGCATCGGCCAGACCCTCAACTGGGCCTGGGCGTGGCCGGCCAACCGCCGCATCCTGTACAACCGCGCCTCCGCGGACACGGCCGGAAACCCCTTCGACCCGAAGCGGCCCCTGGTGTACTGGGACGGCGAGCGCTGGGGCGGTGCCGACGTGCCCGACTACAAGGGCGACGAGGACCCGGCCGACGGCATGGGGCCCTTCATCATGAACCCCGAAGGCGTGGCCCGCTTCTTCGCACGCGGCGCGATGGCAGAAGGCCCGTTCCCGACCCACTACGAGCCGTTCGAAACGCCGCTGGGCTACAACCCGGTCTACCCGGACTCGCAGCAGGCCACCAGCAACCCGGCCGCGCGCCTGTTCGACAGCGACCGGGCGACGATGGGCACGGTGGCGGACTACCCGTACGTGGGGACCACCTACCGGCTCACCGAGCACTTCCACTACTGGACCAAGCACGCGAAGCTCAATGCGATCCTGCAGCCGGAGCAGTTCGTGGAGATCGGCGAAGGCCTGGCGCACGAGATCGGCGTCGGCAACGGCGACCGGGTGCGGGTCTCGTCCAAGCGCGGCCACATCGAGGCCGTGGCGGTGGTGACCAAGCGCATCCGCGCGCTGAAGGTCGACGGCAAGACCGTGCACCACGTCGGCATCCCGATCCACTGGGGCTTCGTGGGCCTGGCCAAGCCGGGCTACCTGGCCAACACGCTCACGCCCTCGGTCGGCGACGGCAACTCGAACACACCCGAGTTCAAGTCGTTCCTCGTGAACGTGGAAAAGGCATAGGAGACGCGCAATGGCCCTGCAATCGCTCGACATCAAACGCGTTTCCGCCACCACCACCCAGCCGCCGGTCATCCGTGAACCGGTCACGGGCGGGGTCGCCAAGCTGATCGACGCCAGCAAGTGCATCGGCTGCAAGGCCTGCCAGGTGGCGTGCATGGAGTGGAACGACCTGCGCGACGAGGTCGGTGACAACGTCGGCGTGTACGACAACCCGGCCGACCTGACCCCGCACTCGTGGACGGTGATGCGCTTCGCCGAGCACGAGAACGAGGACGGCGGCCTGGAGTGGCTGATCCGCAAGGACGGCTGCATGCACTGCGAGGACCCGGGCTGCCTGAAGGCCTGCCCGTCCCCCGGTGCGATCGTGCAGTACACCAACGGCATCGTGGATTTCCACGAGGAGAACTGCATCGGCTGCGGCTACTGCGTCACCGGCTGCCCGTTCGACGTGCCGCGGATCTCGAAGAAGGACAACAAGGCCTACAAGTGCACGCTGTGCTCCGACCGCGTCGCGGTCGGCCAGGCGCCGGCCTGCGCCAAGGTCTGCCCGACCGGCGCGATCGAGTTCGGCACCAAGGAGCGGATGATCGAGCACGCCGAGCTTCGCATCACCGACCTGAAGTCGCGCGGCTTCGAGAATGCCGGGCTGTACGACCCGGCCGGGGTGGGCGGCACCCACGTCATGTACGTGCTGCACCACGCCGACAGGCCGGGGCTGTACAGCGGCCTGCCCGAGGACCCGAGGATCAGCCCGATGGTGGCGCTGTGGAAGGGTGCGGCAAAGCCCCTGGGCCTGGCCGCGATGGCGCTGACCGCCGTGGCCGGGTTCTTCCACTACGTCCGCGTCGGCCGCAACGTGGTCAGCGAAGACGAGGAGCGCGAGGCGGAAGCATCGCTGGCCGAGGGTCCGCCCGCGGGCAGCCGCGCAGAGGAGCATCGCCATGACTGAGCATCGGCCACCCCGCGAGATCCTCCGCTACAGCGCCAACGAGCGCACCAACCACTGGCTGGTGGCGATCAGCTTCGTGCTCGCCGGGCTGTCGGGGCTGGCGCTCTACCATCCGGCGATGAGCTGGCTGTCGGCGCTGTTCGGTGGCGGCCCGTGGACACGCATCCTGCATCCCTTCATCGGCGTGTTCATGTTCGTGGTGTTCTTCCTGTTCGCCGCGCGCATGTGGGGCTCCAACCGGATCGAGGCGCGCGACCGGCAATGGCTGCGCCAGATCGACGACGTGGCCGCCGGACGCGAGGACCGGCTGCCGGAGGTGGGACGCTACAACGCCGGGCAGAAGCTGCTGTTCTGGGCCCTGGTGGCCTGCATGCTCGGGCTGCTGGCCACGGGCGTGGTGATGTGGCAGCCCTGGTTCGCACCCGCCTTCCCGATCGGCTTCGTCCGTTTCGCGTCGGTGCTGCACGCCATCCTGGCCACGGTGATCATCTGCATGATCATCTTCCACGCGTACGCCGGCCTGTGGGTCAAGGGCTCGATGCGCGCGATGCTGCAAGGGCCCGTCACCCGCGGCTGGGCGTGGAAACACCACCGCGGATGGCTGCGCGAACTGGACCGCGACACCGACGGCAAGTAACGCCGGCCGCGGCGCGACCGCGGCTTTGCCCTCGCCGACGGCAATGACCTAACCTGCCCCTTCGGGGAGTCACCGGCGCGCCCCTGGCGCGCCGTCCTTTTATTGCTGCCCATGGAGGCACCGTGCCGCGCATCCTGCCGCGAGGCGAGATTGAAAACCTCGACCACACCCGCATTCCCCGCATGCGCATGCCGCAGCGCGCGGGCTTCTTCTCCGATCGCGCCGCGCGCCTGCGCAGCCTGGCCGAAACCAGTGCGGTCGGCGACTACCTCCGGCTGATGGCAAGCCTGGCGGAAGCCCAGCACCGCGCGCTGAAGGGCTTCACGCCGCCGGCGCCCGATCCGGACGCGGTCGCATTGGCGAAAACGCACGACATGCCACCGCTGCCGGCCACCAGCCTGGCGCGCGGCGCCGAGTGGCGCGTGCTGCTGGCGCTGCTGCTGGATGACGTCGGCGGCCATGCCGATACGCCCGCGCAGGCCGTCGAAGCCTGCACCGCCCTGCGCCGCACGCTCGAGTCCACCCCGCAGCGGGTCGAGGAGATGGCCGATGCGCTCCTTGCCGGCCGCGTCGAAGGCGCGGACGTGGCGCCTGCGCCCTTCGTCATGGCTGCGCTGCAGGTGTACTGGACGGCGATGGCGGTCGGATTCGAGGAGTCGCAGCTGCCCGTCGGCAGCTTCGGCCTTTGCCCCTGTTGCGGCACGCCACCGGTGGCCAGCGTGATCCGCGTCGGCGGCGCCCACGACGGCTACCGCTACCTGTGCTGCCCGCTGTGCAGCTGCGAATGGCACCTTGAGCGGGTGAAGTGCTCCCACTGCACCAGCACCAAGGGCATCGCCTACCACTTCATCGAGGATGGCCCGGAGGCGATCAGGGCCGAGTCCTGCGACGCCTGCAAGAGCTACCGCAAGATCTTCCACCAGAACAAGGACCTGTACGTGGAGCCGGTGGCAGACGACCTTGGCAGCCTGGCGCTGGACATGCTGATGGGCGAAGAAGGCTACGCCCGCCGCAGCGGCAACCCGCTGCTGTGGCAGGACACCGGGGACTGAGCGATGCACGCGGCTGGCGATGACGGCGCAGCGGCATCGGCGAGCGAAATCCCCTCGCTCGACCGGCTGCTGAAGGACGCAGGGCTGCGGGAGCTGCTGGCACGGCACGGACCGGGCCGCGTGACCGCCGTGCTGCGCACCCGGCTTGATGCCTTGCGCGAGACGGCGCTGGCCGGGACGCTGCCGCGGCACGCGCTGGAACCCGAGGCGCTGGCCGCGGACCTCGCGCAGGCGCTGCAGCGTGATTCGCAGCCGCGCCTGCGCACCGTATTCAACCTCACCGGCACCGTGCTGCACACCAACCTCGGCCGCGCGCTGCTGCCGGACGAGGCCGTGGCCTCGGTGGTGCGCGCGCTCACCGCGCCGGTGGCGCTCGAGTTCGACCTCGAGCGCGGCGGCCGCGGCGACCGCGACGCGCTGGTCGAAGGCCTGCTGTGCGAACTGACCGGCGCCGAAGCCGCCACCGTGGTCAACAACAACGCCGCCGCGGTGCTGCTGATGCTGAACTCGCTGGCCAACCGCCGCGACGTCGTCGTCTCGCGCGGCGAGCTTGTCGAGATCGGCGGCGCCTTCCGCATTCCCGACATCATGAAGCGCGCCGGCGCGCGCCTGGTCGAAGTCGGCACCACCAACCGCACCCATCCCGCCGACTACGCCGACGCCATCGGCCCGCGCACGGCGATGCTGATGAAGGTCCACTGCAGCAACTACGCGATCTCGGGCTTCACCCGCAGCGTGGCCACCGCCGAAGCCGCCGCGATCGCGCGCGGACACGGCCTGCCCCTGGGCGTGGACCTGGGCAGCGGCAGCCTGGTCGACCCCGCCCGCTGGGGCCTGCCGCACGAGCCTACGGTGCGCGAGACGCTGGCGGCCGGCGCCGACCTGGTCACCTTCAGCGGCGACAAGCTGCTTGGCGGTCCGCAGGCCGGGCTGCTGGTCGGCCGCGCCGATTTGATCGCGAAGATCCGCAGGAACCCGCTCAAGCGCGCTCTCCGCGTGGGCAAGCTGACCCTGGCCGCGCTGGAGCCGGTGCTGGCGCTGTATCGCAGCCCTGAATTCCTGCCCGAGCGCCTGACCACGCTGCGCCTGATGCTTCGGCCGCAGGCGGCGATGCAGGCGCAGGCGGCGCGGCTGTCGCCGCCGCTGCAGGATGCACTGGGCGAAACCTGGAGCGTTGCGGCCGCCCCCATGCACAGCCAGATCGGCAGCGGCGCGATGCCGGTCGAAGCCTTGCCGAGCTGGGGACTGTCGCTGCGGTTCATGGGCAAGGGCCGCCGCGGGCGCGCGCTCGGGTCCCTCGCGAAGGCGCTGAGGGAGCTGTCGCGGCCGGTTATCGGGCGTGTCTCCGACGATGCCCTGTGGCTGGACCTGCGCTGTCTGGAAGAACACGACGAAGCGGCTTTCGCCGCCCAGCTGGAGGAACTGCGCGCGTGATCGTCGGCACCGCCGGCCACATCGACCACGGCAAGACCAGCCTCGTGCGTGCGCTCACCGGCGTGGAGACCGACCGGCTGAAGGAAGAGAAGGCGCGCGGGATCTCCATCGAACTCGGTTATGCCTATACGCCCCTGCCCGACGGCGGCGTGCTCGGCTTCATCGACGTGCCCGGCCACGAGAAGCTGGTGCACACGATGGCTGCGGGCGCGTCGGGCATCGACTTCGGCCTGCTGGTGGTGGCCGCCGACGACGGCGTGATGCCGCAGACCCGCGAGCACCTGGCGATCCTCGGGCTGTTGGGCGTGACCCGCGGCGCCGTTGCGCTGACCAAGGCCGACCGCGCCGACGGCGCGCGGCTGGATGAGGTGCGCGCGCAGCTCCGGGCACTGCTGCAGGGCGGACCGCTGGCCGATGCACCGGTGTTCGCGGTCAACGCCACCAGCGGCAACGATCCCGGCGTCGACGCGCTGCGTACCCACCTGCAGCAGTGCGCGGCGAACCATCGCAGCCGCGACGCCGGCGGGCTGTTCCGACTGGCCGTGGATCGCGCCTTCACCCTCCCCGGCCACGGCACCGTCGTGACCGGCACCGTGTTCGGCGGCCGCACCAGCGCAGGCGATGACAGCGCCAACCTGGTGCTTGCGCCCGCCGGCCGACCCGTGCGCGTGCGCGCCATCCACGCCCAGAACCAGGCCAGCGCCGACGGCCACGCCGGCCAGCGCTGCGCGCTCAACCTCGCCGGCATCGACAAGGGCGCGATCGACCGCGGCGACTGGATCGCCGATGCGCGCGCCTTCCTGCCCACCCGCAACATCGACGTCGAACTGCGCCTTCTTGCCGACGCCGGCGGCGCGGTCGGCAACTGGGCGCCGCTGCACGTCCACCTGGGCACGGCGCGCAGGCTGGCGCACGCCGTGCCGCTGTCGATCGGCGAGATCACGCCCGGCGGCAGCGGCCGCGTGCAGCTGGTGTTTGACGAAGCGCTGTGCGCGACGCCCGGCGACCGGTTCATCGTGCGCGACGCCCAGGCCAGCCGCACCATCGGCGGCGGACGGGTGCTCGACCCCGACGCGCCTGCCCGACGCCGGCGCTCGCCGCAGCGCCTGGCCTGGCTGGACGGCATCGCGGCGATGCTTGATGGCGATGGCCTGGCCGCCGTGCTGGACCAGGCCCCGCACGGCGTGGACGAAGCTGCCCTGGTGCGCATGACCGGCATCCCGCCCGAACGCTTGCGGCTGCCCCACGGTGCGCACTGGCTCTCGCCAAGGCTCGCCGCGCGCGTCGCCATCGCCGATGGACACCTGCAGGCGCTGCAGGCCCGCATCGGCCAGGCGCTTGCCGACTTCCACCGTGACAGTCCCGACGAACCCGGTCCCGATGCAGCGCGCCTGCGTCGCATCGCCCTGCCCACGGCGCCCGCCGCGCTGTGGCACGCGCTGCTCGACGAGCTCACGACTGCCGGTCGCGTACGCCGCAACGGCCCCTGGCTGCACCTGCCCGGCCACAGCATCACCCTGGACCCGGCCGACACCGCCCTCGCCGGCCGCCTGCTGGCGCGACTCGCCGAAGGCGGCTTCGACCCGCCGTGGGTGCGCGACCTCGCCCGCATCGAGGACGTACCGGAAGAGCGCGTGCGCCGCCTGCTGCGCACGCTCGCACTGCAGGGCGAGGCCTACCAGGCGGTGCGGGACCTGTTCTACCACCGTGACCGCATGCGCGAGCTGGCCACGCTTGCCTGTGGCATCGCCAGGCGCGATGGCAGCATCGAAGCCGCCCGCTTCCGCGACGCCAGCGGCCTCGGCCGCAAGCGCGCGATCCAGCTCCTCGAATTCCTCGACCGTACCGGTCTCACCCGACGCGTGCGCGACGGCCACGTCGTGCGCGAGGACAGCGCTTGGCTGCAGTCATTGCGGGTGGATCCCGAAGGCCGTGCAAGGGAAGGCGCCATCGCCGACAATGCGCCCTCAGTCGGAGGCCACGACGCCTGAGGCGCCGCGACACGACAACTCACGTGGAAGGCAAGCGCGCCCGGTGGCGCGGCCGGGCTTCAAACCCGGTTGGGGGCGTCAGCCGCTCCCAGGCAGGTTCGACTCCTGTTGCCTTCCGCCACTCCCCGCGCCCGGCGCGGATGACCGACGCCAGAGAGCACGCCATGCCTGCAGATCCAGACGCACCCATGTCCGCCGGCACCGCGCCACGCCTCACCTCGCTCTCCCACGGTGGCGGCTGCGGCTGCAAGATCGCGCCGGGCGTGCTGGCCGACCTGCTCAGGCGCGCGGCGCCGGCGCCCGTCTGGCCACAGCTGATGGTCGGCAAGGACACCGCCGACGACGCCGCCGTCTACAGGCTCAACGACGGCCAGGCGCTGATCGCCACCACCGACTTCTTCATGCCGATCGTCGACGACCCCTACGACTTCGGCCGCATCGCCGCCACCAACGCGCTCTCGGACGTCTACGCCATGGGCGGCACGCCGGTCATGGCGCTGGCCATCGTCGGCATGCCGATCAACGTGCTGCCACACGCGGTGATCGCGGACATCCTGCGCGGCGGCGAGGATGCGTGCGCGGACGCAGGCATCCCGGTGGCCGGCGGCCACAGCATCGATTCGGTCGAACCGATCTACGGCCTTGCGGCGATGGGCATCGCGCATCCCGACCGCATCCGCCGCAACAGCGACGCGCGTCCCGGCGACCTGCTGGTGCTGGGCAAGCCGCTGGGCGTCGGCGTGCTGTCGGCGGCGCTCAAGCGCGGCGTGCTCGACGACGCCGGCTACAGGGCCATGATCGAGACCACCACGCGACTCAACCGTCCCGGCATCGCGCTGGCCGCCCTGCCCGGCGTGCACGCGATGACCGACGTCACCGGCTTCGGCCTGCTTGGCCACGCGCTGGAACTCGCGCGCGGCGCCGGGCTGACCGTGCGCCTGCGCTACGACGACCTGCCCTGGCTGCCGGGCGTGCAGGCACTGGCCGCCGACGGCGTGGTCACCGGCGCGTCCGGCCGCAACTGGACGGCCTACGGCGACGGCGTGAAGCAGGGCGACCGCATCGACAAGGCCGCCCGCGACCTGCTCACCGACCCGCAGACCTCCGGTGGCCTGCTGGTGTCATGCGCGCCGCAGGCGCTGCACCAGGTCCTGGACGCCTTCCATGCCGGCGGCTTCGACGAGGCCGCGATCATCGGGGAAACCCGCGCGGGGCCAGCGCAGGTCGAGGTGAGCTAGGCCCGCGGCCCGCTGCCGGCGACCGCGGCCACGATGTGGTCTTCGCAGTCCGCACCCTGGACGTCTCGCAGCTCGCCCAGCGGCGGGATGACCAGGGTGGTGTACTCCTCGTAACGCGCCCCCGGCAGGTCGGCCAGGCGCAGCCGCTCGATCCGCGGCTGTTCGATCGGCAGCCGGGCCGCTTCGTACAGCACCACCTCGTGATCGGCGGGGTACCAGCGCAGCAGCCTGTCGACCAGCGCCTGCAGCCCCTCGGGCTCCGCATGCAGGCGCGTGCAGCTGAGGTCACCGGACAGCGCCACCTGCCACAGCAGCACCAGGCCTGCGGTGTCGGGCCGGCGGTCGTAGACCAGGAAGTGGGTCGCCTCCAGTGACTGCACGCCGCGTTGGCCGGGGTCGATGCCGAGGTCGGCGTACAGGCAGGCCTCGGCGGACACACCCGGCTCCATGCGCGCCGGGATGCCCTCCGCGCGCGCCTTGCGGATCACCGCGTGCGGCACGTCGGCAAACACGCCGGGGTGGCCATAGAACACCGCGCACACCTGCTTGCCGGCGCGCACCTCGGCCATGATCGCAGCGTCGATCTCGCGGTAGATCTCGCGCCGGTCCCTGCCCGGCAGGTAGTGCGCTCCCAGGTTGATGGCGTCCGGGCGGAAGCTGGAGATCATCGCCAGCGCGAAGGGATCGGTCAGGCAGAACACCACCTGTGCTTCGCGGATCTCCGACAGGCAGCGTTCGCTGACGTGGCGCCCGAACTCGATGCCGCTGCCGACCACGACCAGGCCGGACGTGGACGACGTGGCCATGTCCCTGCGCACCACCCGGTCGCGGCCATCGTGCTTGGCGCGGTAGAGCGCCTGGTCGGCCTGGTGGATCAGCTGCTCCAGCGTATCGATGGAGCCGTCGTCCTGGCAGATGCCCGAGCTGAGCTTGAAGCGAAAGGTCTGGCCGAACACCGTGATCGGCTCGATGCGCTCGCCCAGGCGCTGCAGCAGCGCTTCGGCTTCGTTCGCGTCGGCGTCGAGCAGGACGGTGAACTCGTCGCCGCCACTGCGTCCGGCGATGCCCTGCCCGCCGACCACCTCGCTGATCCATGAACCCAGTGAACGCAGCGCCTCGTCACCGGCCGCGTGGCCGTGGCTGTCGTTGACCTGCTTGAACCTGTCGATGTCGGCGACGATCGCCGTGAATGGCCGCCTTGCGCTGCGGGCGGACGCGAACGCCGCCTCGCCGAGCCTGCGGATCTGCTGATAGTTGTACAGCCGGGTGAGGCTGTCGTGCTCCGACTGCCAGCGGTAGCGTCGGCGCTCGCGGGCGGAGCGGCGCAGCAGGCCCCACAGCAGGATGGCCGTGACCAGCAACCCGGCCACGCCCACGGCAAGCAGCAGCTGCGTGCGCTTGGTCGCGGTGACCTGTACCGCCGCAAGCTCCCTGCCGGCTTCGAGCAGGGCGATCTGATGCTCCTTCAGGCGGGTATCGAACTCCACCTGCAGGTAGGCCAGCCGGCGCTCGCGACCGTCGCGCTCCGCGGCTTCCGAGGCCCCCATCGCAGTCCTGAAGTGGGCAAGTGCCTCGGTGAGCTCACCGCGCCGTTCCGCCAGCCGGGCCAGCAGGCCCTCGGTCTCGGCGATCGCGAAGTGGGACTCCTGCGTCTGATAATAATCAAGAGCGTCCTCGAGCAGCGAACCTGCCTCGTCGAGCCCGCGGTCGGACTCGATCAGGCTTTCCGCCACCACGAGCCTGGCGCTCCATGCACCGGCGGCAAAGCCCGCTGCCTGGAACTCCGCCAGCGCCTCGCGCGCCCAGTCCAGTGCTTCATCGTGGCGGCCCTGGCCAGCCAGCATCTTGCCCACGCCATACTTGCCATTGGCCACGAACACAGGCTCGCCGGCGCGGGTGCAGGCGTCGATCTGGCGACGCCGCCAGGTTTCGGCTTCGCGGAAATTGTGCGCGTGGTCTTCGGCCAGGGCCATGTCGGCCAGGGCCAGGCACAGCGCGCGGGCGTCGGTCCCGGTTTCGACGAGTTCCAGCGCGCGCAGCGCCAACTCGCGCGCCTTGCCGGTTTCACCGACCAGGGTGTGCAGGTAGCTGGCGACGCCCAGCAGGCCGGCCGCCTCGCCGGGCGCCTCGGGCAGGGCCGACAGCCCCTCGCCCAACCAGGCGAATGCCCGCGGCCAGTCCTCGACGTTCGCCGCCATGCTGATGGCCGTGACATAGACGCGCATGCGCAATCGCGGCGCCAGCTGCTGCTGCAGCAGCTCGGCCAGTCCCGCGATCGCGGACGCCTGGTCGCCTGCCAGCCCGAGGTTGCGCAGGCGGACGAAGTCCAGGCGCTGGCGCTGATCCGGGGTGAGTTCGTCAATTCGCGGGGCAAGGCCCTCGATGCGCGCGTTGGACTGCTGCCAGTGGGCGGTGACCGCCAGCCGCTCGATCTCCGCGACTTCGGTCTCGAGCACATCGGAAAAGGCCGGCGCGCTCAAGGCCAGCCACAGGAACGCGATGAAGATCAGCCGGTACATGCACGGACGATCGACCAGGTGGGCTCGACTACTTTTCGTACGATTTGATGATGTGGTTGGTGGCGAATTGCCCGGCCTCCAGGCCGGTCAGCCGCTGCACCGCCGCATAGTCGCAGTCCAGCATCGCCTTGCACTCTTCATCGGACAGGCCGGCGCGCGTGACCACCCGACCGGGGTCCTTTGCATAGTCCGCGGCCAGCGCGGCATCGCTGCCAAGGTTCCTCATCAGTTCAAGCAGTTTGGACATGTCCCCTCTCCCTTTGAACAGTCACCACCCCGAAGCAACCAACATTAACACAGGGTCGTGGCACCACCCATGGGCGGACTGCTACCAGCCCCCACCGCCATACATCGACGGCAGCCTGCGCATGACCTGGTCCAGTTCACGCTCGGCCAGGCCGTGGCGGCGGTGCGCATGCCCGAGTTCATCCTCGGCACGCCGCGTGTCGTCGCGCAGCCGGCGCAGCTCCCGTTCCAGCTCCTTGCGATCCTCGGCGGAGATCCCGTCACGACCGATCCGCTCGCGCGTCCTGTCGGTGGCCTTGCGCAGCTGGCGGATCCTGTGTTCCTGCGTCGAGATCTCCGAGCGCGCCCGTTCGACGTACTGCCGGGCATCGTGGACCACGCGGCCATCGGCATAGCCGGCGAGGAAGTCCGCTTCGGCCCAGGCCGGACAGACGCCGGCATAGCTGCGGCCGTTGCTTCCGGCCTCGAAGCCGCGGTAGGGCGTGCAGTATTCCTCCAGCCCGCGTTCCCGCGCCGCCAGGTACAGGCGCGCGTCCACGCTGATGCCGTGGGCCATGCACGCCGCTTCGTGGTCGGCCAGGCGCGAGGGCGCATGACCGGCGGCACCGTCCTGGTAACCGGCCCGCTCCCAGTTGCCCGCCATGCACTGGTCCCGGCTCATCGTCGCGCAGCCCGCGAGCAGCGCCAGCAGCACGCACATCGCGACACATCCAATTCCCCGCATGTACCGCTCCGTATGATCGATGGGCCAGCCGCGGCTCGTCCCGTACATCACCCATTGACGATATGCGGGGTCCGAAGCGGACATCCATCACGGGCCGGTCATTGCGCGCTTGCGAGCATCGCTTCGCATGCAGACAGCCCCCCACCCCGCAGCATGGGACATCACGGCGAACGAGGGCCCCGTGATCGCGACCGCCATCCACGACGGCCATGCCATCCGCCCCGACCTGCAGCCGCTGCTGGCCCTGCCCGACGCCGAGCGGATGCGCGAGGAGGATCCGCTCACAGGCCTTCTGACCGCCGTTGGTGACGTGCGCATCCGGGTGCCGACCTCGCGTTTCGAAGTCGACCTCAACCGCCCGCGCGACGGCGCGGTCTATGCAAGGCCGGAGGATTGCTGGGGCTTGGACGTCTGGAATTCGCCGCTGCCCGAGGCTTCGATCGCCCGCTCGCTGGACGCCTGGGACCGCTTCTACGCCATGGTCACCGAGCGCATCGAACGCTTGCTGGAACGCTGGGAAGCGGTGCTCCTGATCGACCTGCACAGCTACAACCACCGCCGCGACGGGCCCGACGCCACGCCGGCGCCGCAGGCGGACAACCCCGACATCGAGCTTGGCCTGACCACCGCGGATCCCGACCGCTGGAGCGACGTCACCGCGCGCTTCGCCGACGCCCTGCGCGCAGCTCCGCTTGATGGCCGTGAGCTGGACGTACGCGCCAACGTGCGCTTTCCCACCGGCGGTCACTTCCCGGAATGGGTGTATGCGCGCTGGGGCTCGCGGGTGTGCACGATCTCGCCCGAGTACAAGAAGATCTTCATGGACGAGTGGACGGGCCAGGCCGACATCGCCGCCGTGTATGCGCTTCGCGACGGCCTGCAGGCGGCGGTCGATGCCGTTCGCCCCGCGTTCGAGGCGCGGCGATGAGCGCCGCGACACGCGCGACGAACGCGACTGCAAGGCCTGCGCTGCAGCCGCTGCCGCCGGTCGCCGCCGAGGTCGATGCCGCGCTTGTCGCGATCGATGCCGAGCTCGACTGGCTGCTTGCCCTGAACCCGCTCGACAGCGACGCGCTGTGGGACCACTTCGATGCCAGCGGTCGCACGGACGTGCCGTCGCTGCGCTATGCCGAGCCTGCGACCGACCTGGATGCGATGCGCAGGCAGCTGTTCGCGCTGCCCACGGAGCGGATCGAATCCCCGCTGCTGGCCGGCGTGCTGGAAGAAAAGCAGCGCGACCTCGACCGCACCATCGAGCTGGTGCGCCTGCGCGGCACCGACGGCTTCCTCGGCGCCAGCATCGAACTGTTCGGCAGCGTCGAGGCCGGGCTGCTGGAGCTTGCCAACGGCATCCTCGCCACGGTGGATGTGGGCGACCCGCTGCCGGGCGACATCGGCGTGGACACGGTGGTCGCGGCGGTCGAGGACGAAGTGGCCTGGTACTGCGAGCGGGCGCCGGACTTCGACCTGCAGGTCGTGGTCGATGCCGACGTCGGTTCGCTGATGATGGTTTCCCACGGCACGCTGTACCTCGACGCGCAGCTGCGCCTGCCCGAGGCGCGGCTGCAGCCGCTGGTGCAGCACGAAGTCGGTACCCACGTCGTCACCCGCTACAACGGCCTGCGCCAGCCGCTGCGGCAGCTCGCGGTCGGCCTGGCGCAGTACGACCCGCTGCAGGAAGGCCTGGGCGTGCTGGCCGAGTTCCTGACCGGCTACCTGCCCGGCGAGCGCCTGCGCATCCTCGCCGCGCGCGTGGTTGCCGCCGACATGGCCATCCATGGCGAGCACATCCCCGCGATCTTCGCCTGCCTGCACGGGCAGCACGACCTGCCCACCGACGACGCCTTCGACATCGCCGTGCGCGCGCGCCGCGGCGGCGGCCTGACCAAGGACGCGGTGTACCTGCGCGGCCTGCGCGACCTGCTCGACCATCTCCGCGGCGGCGGAGCCTTCGAGGCGCTGTTCGCCGGCAAGTTCGCGCTGTCGCACCTGCCGGTGCTCGAGCAGCTGGCCGATTCGGGCTGGGTCGCGCCGCCCGCGCTGCTGCCGCGATATGCCAGCGCCGACGGATTCGCCGACGCCCTTGCGCACTGCCGCACGCTCGGCGTCGAAGCCCTCTACCACCCCCACCTCCCCCCGAACTCCCTCCAGGAGCAAGCACCATGAGCGACCGGCCGATGCGCCTGGGCTTCGTCGTCAACGACGTTGCGACCGAAAAGAACAACTACACCACCATCCGCCTGGCGCGGCGGGCGGCGAACATGGGCCACCAGGTGGCGCTGATCGGCCTGGGCGAGTTTCTGTACGACGCCAACGGCACGGTGCGCGCGAAGGCGCATGTACCACGCGGCGACAGCTATGCCGACGACGACGCCCTGCTTGCGGAAATCCAGGGCGAAGACGCCGACACCGATCGCATCAACGTCGAAGAGCTCGACGTGCTGATGCTGCGCAGCGACCCGGCCGAAGAAGTCGTCGACCGCCCTTGGGCGCCGAACAGCGCCCTGCTGTTCGCGCAGCTGGTGACCCATCGCGGCGTGATCGTGCTCAACGACCCGACCCATCTCACCGACGCTTCCAACAAGACCTATTTCCAGCACTTTCCCGAGGCAGTGCGTCCGGTGACCTGCATCAGCCGCGACGCCGACGAGCTCAAATCCTTCATCACCTCGCACCAGGGCCGCGGCGTGATCAAGCCGCTGCAGGGATCCGGTGGGCAGGGCGTGTTCGTGCTCGACGGCGATGACGGCGCCAACCTCAACCAGATGATCGACGCGGTGATCCGCGACGGCTACGCGATCGCACAGGAGTACCTGCCCAAGGCCGCCGACGGCGACCTGCGGCTGATCACCCTCAACGGCCGCCCGCTGAAGGTCGAAGGCCAGTACGCCTGCTTCCGCCGCTACAACGACAGCGGCGACGCGCGCAGCAACATCAGCGCCGGCGGCAAGATTCAGCTGGTCGAACCCGACCCCGACGCCCTGCGGCTGGCGGAGCTGGTCGCGCCCAAGCTGATGCGCGACGGCATGTACATGACCGGCCTCGACATCGTCGGCGACAAGCTGATGGAGGTAAACGTCGACACGCCCGGCGGCATCAACATGGCCGAAGAGCTGACCGGCGTGGACTTCAGCGGCCACATCATCAGCGACCTCGCGCGCAAGGTGCGCCTGCGCGACCAGTACGGCGGCAGCCTGCGCAACGTCGAGCTCGCGATGCTGTAGCCGTATCTACTTCGCCGCGCAGCAGGATGGCCCGCCCGCGACCGGCACCGGGCAAGCGACCGCCTGGATGATCTCCGCCAGCAGCCCGTGCAGGGCGTCGCGGTGCCCGGTGCGCGCCGACGCCTCGGTGTCGTCCGAGGTCATCGCCACCGTCAGCTCCAGCGCCGGCACGATGTAGAGCATCTGCCCGCCATAGCCCCAGGCATAGCGCACCGGTTCGCCTGCGATGTCGCGCATGAACCAGCCATAGCCGTAATCGTCGCCGGTGAAGCGCGACTGCGTGCGCGGCTGCCAGGACGCGTCGATCCACGACTGCGACAGCAGCCGGCTTCCGTCGGCGGCAAGGCCGCCGTTTCGATACAGCTCGCCGAACACCAACAGTGAACGCGTCGACATCGCCATGTTGTTGCCGCCGAAGTAGACGCCCTGCTGATCGCGATCCCAGCCGGCAATGACGAAGCCCGCCTGCGGACCCAGCCACTCGCGCGCGAGCTCCAGCGTCGAGCGTCCGCTGACGCGGGTCAGGATCGCCGAAAGCAGGTGGGTCGATCCGGTCGAATACAGCATCGCCCCGCCGGGTTCGTCCACGAAGGGCCTGGCCAGTGCATCACGGACCCAGTGGTCGCTGGTGACCCAGCGCCCGTAGTACGGCCCCGACGTGCGCTCAAGCCCCGCCTGCATCGACAGCAGGTGGCCGATGGTCACCTGCGCCAGGCGCGGGTCCGGATCCGCTGGCAGGACGTCGTGCAGCAGGGGCGCGATCAGCTGGTCCGTGCCTTCCAGCACGCCCTTGTCGATGGCGATGCCCACCAGCGCCGACATCACGGTCTTGGACGCCGACTTGATGTTGGCCGGCGTGTCCGGGCGCGCGCCGCGGTAGCCGCGCTCCGCAATCACCGCACCGCCCTGTGCGATGACCACGGCCCTGAGCGGCTCGATCACACTCGCCTGATCAAGCAGCGCCGTCATGGCCTGCGCCGCATCGGCCGCGGAAGGCTGCGACAGGCAGCGCTCTTCGACGATGACCTCCGCCCCGGTCACCGCTGTTTCTGCCGTCGTCGACGCAGGCTGCGGCGCCTGTCCGCAGGCCGGACTCACCACCGCCGCCAGGATCAGCAAAAGAACTCGCCAGGACATGCCTGGATGGTCGCAGGCCCTGTGTCGCGATGACGTGCCCGCCTGGCGGGGGCTCCTCTTTGATTCCGGGATAGTCAGGTGTGGAGGATTACATGCCGCAGCCCGAACATGAGAAATCCCGCACCCGCCGCCGCGCCCAGCGCAGCCCCGGCCAGGACATCCCGGACGGTATGACGGTGCAGCGCCAGGCGTGACCACGACACGATTGCCGCCAGCGCCAGAAGGGCCCCGGCGACACATGCCAGGGGCCACGCCAGAAAGGCCGAGAACACGATGAGGCCGACGTGCAACGACGCCTTGAACCAGGCCCGCAGCAGGTGGCAGGCGCCGACCATGGCGGCCGCCATCGCGAAACCAGTGGAGACCTGCGCATCCTGCCCGGCAGCAAGCAAGGCCATCGCGGCGATCATGAGCGCGATGGCGAGCAGCGGATTGAGCTGGCTGCGCTCACTGGGAACGGACGCATCGATATGGATCCACTTCCCGGACCTCACCTGCGCGAAGCTGTATGCAAGGGCAGCGACCGCGATCGCCACTGCCGCGAACAGGATGACCCCGACCGCTGCGGGCGTGGCATCCCGCCGGGCCGCAGCCAGCGTGATGGTTGCCGGAACCACGATGGCCGGGTGGCCGGCAATGGACACCGCACGCGCCACCATGGTCCGTGACGCCTGGCTGTCGAAACGTTCAGATGGGCGCATGAAGAAACGCCGGCCCACATCCAGCTCGTGCTGCCGCAGGGGCCGGAGCATGGCGCCTGCGCAAAGACAGTCGGTGTCCGGAGCCGGCGAACAGCGCGGGCGATTCCTTGATTAGGTCAAGCGGGCTGGCCATGCCGCATGGATGTTAACGCGGACTCGGGCTGATGGGCGTGGGCGGCAAGGTCCGGTTGCCGCGCGCTGGATTCTGCGCGCTCGCGGAAGCCTTGCAGGCGCGCCAGCGAATCAGCGACCGGGGTGTTGATCGCCTCGAACGTCGACATCCACGCCCGCCGCTGCGCCGGATCATCCAGCCGCCCCTGCACCACGAACACGCGCTCGCCTGCGGCCCCTCCGGGCGCAGCGCCAAGAAGCACATGGTCGACCGACTGCAGCCGATGCCCCGCCGCGAGCCCCGCCAGTGAGTGCGCCATGCGTTCGCGCTGGCCGTCGGTGAGTGGAAGCCCATCGACGGCGTCGAGCGCGCCGACGCGCCCCCGGATCCGGTCCAACAGGCCATCCTTCGCAGTCGATTGGACGCCAGGCGGACCATCGACCACCGGCGGCGGAAGGGTCGGCTTGCCCAAGGTCAGGTCCAGCGCCTGGCGCCAGGTCGTGGCGTCGATATCACCGGACGGGTCAAGCCCATTGTCATGCTGGAACTGCAGCACGGCTCCTTGCATGGACAGGCGGTAGACGCCATCCACCGGAATCGCTGCGTCGTGCACGGCACGATAGCCGCCGGCCACCAGGGCGCGCTGCACCGCGGCCACCCGTGCACCCGCCTCACCGACGCGCTGTATTCCGTCGTCAACGACAGCGCGCGGCTCCACGCCTGCGCGATGCTCCGCCTGCACCGGCAGGCGCCCTTCGACCAGGTCCAGCATGTAGTGGTCGAATTGCTGGTGATAGCGCGTGTCCATTTCGATATGGACGTGCTTGCCGGCGGTTCGCTGCAGCCCGAGATTGCTCTGCGTGCCCAGCGACTGGCCATAAACCACGTCCTCGCCTGCCTCCACGGCAATCGGACCAAGATGCCGGATACGTGCCAACAGGCGGCCACCCGCGGGATCACAAATGTCGACGACGCCGTTTGGCGCATCGACACGGCCAATGACGCCTGCCATTGGAGCGGGAACATCCACCCGCCGCGTGTTGGCGGCGGTCATGTCGTCGAGGATGAAATCCTTGATCAGCAGGACCTGGTCGGGCTCGAGACCGCGGTATTTGTCAACGCGCTCGACCATCACCTCCTGGAACTCACCACCCACTACCGCGTATGCACGCGTGGTGATGTTCTCGGCACTTTTCGGCAAGCCTTCCACCAACGCTGCGTGATAATTCCGCTTCGGGTGATGCGTGAACAGGCTTTCGAGATCGCTCACTGCAGCGTTCGGAACAAAGGTCCCGGGTTCTGCCCTGCCGGATTGAGTGACTTGGTACGGGCTCGGATCTGACTGGGGCATCTGACTGTCCTTGTCGGTGCCATCGATTTATTTGCAGCGGATGTAGGTATACGACCGTTCACCGTTGGTAATCGTCATCACATCCCCGCGCAAGACGTAGATGTCTGCTTCACCCTGGATTTCGGTCGGCGCAGCGTCCGAAATCGTCACCATTCGCCAGGTCGCTGGATCTTCCGCAATCTTCTGAACCGATTTCAGCGCGTCGTTGGTCTCATAACCACCAAGCGTCCGGGCCTCGATCAGGATCCGCATATCGCTGTCGGAGGGACCGTCGTCTATACAAGACAAGGGATAGGCGTCCCAGACACCGAGGAGTTCGGCCGGGAAACGCAGTTCGCCAGCTTCGGAATCGGCCGCTGCCGCAACCGGCAGGAGACACAGCAGGGACAAGGCGACCACGATGGTGCAAATACGCATGACGTCCTCCATGACATTCGACAGCGCTCCGAGCCTAGCATCGCCCACGGCGCGATTGAAGTCGGGGATGGCCGCAGGCGTTGGCGGTTCCCGTCCCCCAGCTTCGATAGGTGCGGTGCCGCTCTGGAGCGAGATCGCCGGCCTGACCGCCGACCACGGCTAGCGCCTGCGCAGCAGCCGCCCCGGGCGTTGCTTGTGCACTTCGCCGTCCTCCAGCGCGGGCTGGCCGTTCACCATCACCAGATCGAAGCCTTGGGCCATGGCGGTCGGGTTCACGTAATCCGCATGCGCCCGCACGCGCGCCGGATCGAACAGCACCAGGTCGGCCTTTGCGCCGGTGCGGATGGTGCCGCGATCGGCAAGACCCAGGATCGAGGCCGGCAGCGAGGTCGCCCTGCGCACGGCTTCCTCCAGCGTGACGCGCGGCTGCCCGACCACGAAGTCCTCGATCCACTTGGCGAAGGTGCCCGCCCCGCGCGGGTGGCTGCCGCCCGGCGAGCCATCGCTCGCCACCGCCACCCGCGGATCCAGCAGCAGCCGGTCCTGCAGCGCGCGATCCATGACGAAGTGCGCGGCCTGGCCGCCGCCGGGGCCGATGTCGAGCAGGACATCGGCGAACGGCATGTCGCGGGCTTCGGCCACCTGCAACAGCGTCTTGCCGGCGTGCGGGCCCTCGCCGAACAGCAGGGCCCCGGGGCCGCCGCGCTGCGTCATGCGCTGCTGCAGGTATGCGCGCAGTTCGTCGCGCCTCTCCTCAAGCACGGCGGCGTAGTCGCCCGGGGGCAGCGCCCATTCCGGGAACAGGATCGACACGCCGGTGTAGCTGGCTTCGTAGGGATAGGCGTCGGCGGTCAGAGGCTGGCCGGGCCCGCGCAGCGACTCCAGGAACGCGAGCAGCTCTTCCGCAGCGGCCTCGCCTTTGCCATAGACCATCTTGAGGTGCGAAACGTGGGCGCGCGCAGGGCCGGCGGCGGCGACCAGCTCACGGATGGACGCACGCACGTCGTCGACGTCCTCGGAGCGCATATGGCTCATGGCAACGCCGTTGTAGCGGGCGATCACCGGGCCCAGGCCGGCGAGCTCGCGCTGTCCGGCATAGCGGCCGGGTACGTACTCGAGCCCGGTGGACATGCCGAAGGCACCGGCGCGCAGGTCGGCTTCAAGGATGGCCTGCATGCGCGCCAGCTGCGCGTCGGAAGGCTGGCGGGTGCCGTCGTCGATGCCGGCGCGGCGGCGCAGCGTGCCGTGGCCGGACAGGGTGGCGATGTTGATATCCGATGCCGCGCGCTCCACCGCGTCCATCCAGGATGGCAGGCTGCCGGCATCGTGGCGCGTGCCCGGCAGCGCCGGGCTGCCGCCGTCCTGGCCCAGCACCACGGTGGTCACGCCCATGGCGAGGAAGGGCGTGAACGCGGTCTTGAGCGGATCGCCGTGCGTATGCAGGTCGATGAAGCCCGGCGCCAGCACGCGGCCGCCGCCCTCGACCACCCGCAGGCCGCGCATGTCCGCGTCCGGCAGGCGGCCGATGTGGCCGATGCGATCGCCGCGAACCAGCACGTCGGTGCGCTGCGCCGGTGCGCCACTGCCGTCGACCAACAGCACGTCGCGCAGCACCCGACCCGGCGCCTGCCCGCCGGATCCCGCGCGCAGGTGATGCAGCGGCAACATCGCGCAGGCAGCGCCCGCCGCCATCGCGCCCAGGAACCTGCGCCGGGAGTCTTTCGATTCAAGCATGGTCATTCCAGTCGAGCATGGCGGCGGCCAACAGTACCCGGTCGGATCGCGCCCCGGCACCGACCGGTTGGATTACGCTATGCCGGCAGACCGGGGGGGTCTGGGGGGAGCAACGCATGAAGCATGCAATCAGGGCGACGATCGCAGTGGCAATGGGCCTGGCCGCAACATGTGTCCAGGCGGCCGAACCGGTCCCGATCGAAGCCTTCGCAGTGGCGGACAGGACCAGCGCGCCGCGCCTGTCCCCGGACGGACTGCACGTGGCGGCGACCGCCCACCTGGGTGAAGGCAGCTATGCCATCGAGGTGCGCCGGGTATCCGACCTGGTGCAGACGGCGCAGCTGACGCTGCCGCGGTACGAATTGCCGTCGCAGATTTACTGGGTCAGCAACAAGCGGCTTCTGGTGGCCAAGGGACGGTTGATCGGCGCGCGCGAGGCACCGATCCCCATGGGCGAGATCATCGCCACCGACTACGACGGCAGCAACCAGAAGTACGTGTACGGATACCGGCAGTCCACGCGCATGCCCGGCATCGACCGCGGCTACGGCTACATCGAAGGCCTGCCGCCGACGCCCAACGGCCACTTCTACATGCGCAGGCTGTCCAATGACACCAGCCGCTCGATGCTCTACGACGTGGATGCCGAGCGGGCGACGCACCGCTTGATCGCCGACATCGGCGTCAAGGACCTCGGCTTCGTGCTCGATCCCGCCGGCATGCCGCGCTTCGCCGGCGGCTACGACGACAACGACGACTACCGCCTGTACGAAGCCGATGCCCGCGGCAAGGACTGGCAGCCAGTGGCCACGGAACGCACCGGCGGCCACTTCCGGCCAATCGCCTTCACCGCCGACGCCGGCGGCGTGTTCGCGCGCCACACCATCGGCGACGGGCCTTCCACGGTGGTGAAGTCCGACCCGACCGGCGCCTCGCGCGTGACCCTTGCCAGCGACAGCTTCGGCAGCGTTGGCGGAATGGAATGGAACGCTTCCTGGCAGCCTTTTGCCGCCACCCTGGTGCATGGCCGGCCACGCGTGGTCTATTTCGACGAACACTCCAGCGATGCGCAGGAGCACCGCGCGCTCAGCGGCCTGTTCCCCGGGCACCACATGAGCTACGCCAACCACAGCGTGGACGGCCAGCTGTCACTGCTGCGCGTGGTCAGCGATCGCGATCCCGGCATGTGGTACCTGTACGACCGGACGCAGGCCACGGCCAAGCTGCTGTTCGCATCGCGCGAGGGAATCGACCCCGAACGCATGGGCGAGCGGCGCTACTTCCGCTTCAAGGCCAGCGATGGCATGGAGCTCGATGGCTACCTCACCATTCCCGCGGGGCAAGAGCCGGCCGGGCTGCCGATGGTGCTGCTGCCCCACGGCGGCCCGCACGCGGAGGGCGACGACTGGACCTTCGATACCGATGCCCAGTTCCTCGCCAGCCGCGGATACCTGGTGCTCCAGGTCAACTTCCGCGGCACCCTTGGCCGCGGCGACCGGTTCACGGCAGCCGGCTACCGCAACTGGGGCACGCGCATCCAGGACGACCTGATCGACGGCGTGCGCTGGGCGATCGCCCGGGGACATGCCGATCCGCAGCGCGTGTGCGCCTATGGCGCGAGCTTTGGAGCCTATTCGGCGATGATGAGTGCGATCCGCGCGCCAGAGCTCATCAAGTGCGTGGCGGGCCTGGCCGGCCTGTACGACCTGAAAGTCTTCGCCGGCAAGAGCGATGTCGCATCCAGGGCCTACGGGCGCAGGTACATTTCGCGTGTCATCGGCGACAGCGACGAGACCATGCGCGCCAACTCGCCGGTCGCGCTGGCGGCACGGATCAAGGCGCCGGTGTTCATGGCCCACGGCGAGATCGACGAACGCACGCCCTATTCGCAGGCGCTCGCGATGAAGCGCGCGCTCGAAGCCGCGGGGGCAGCACCGGAATGGATGTCGGTGCCCCGGGAAGGGCACGGCTTCTACAAGGATGAGAACAACATCGCCTTCTACCGTCGCCTGGAAGCATTCCTGGAGCGGCACATCGGAACCGAATAAGCACGGGGCGGGTGCCGCCTGCCGCATCGGCGGCGAAATCGTCTCGTTACTGCGCGCCGCGCCAATTGGCATGCGTGCGCCAGAATTCCACGCTTCGCCGATAGGCCTCGCGATCCACCGGCACGCCCGAGCCGCCCTCCTCCACGCCCAGCGCGTTGCGCATCATCGTGATCGGCGCCATCGGCGTTTCCTCGGGCTCCGCGGTGTACATGCAGCCGACTACACCCCAGTCGGCGTCGATCACCGTGCCTTCCTTTGCCAGCTGGTCGCGGCTGTAGAGGATCACGATCAGGTAGTCGGCCACAGGCGGCTCAAGGCCTTCGAACCAGCGCACCAGCACCGGCAGTTCGTCGCGGGTACGGGCCTCGTAGTCCGAACGCAGCAGGTGGCGGTTGGCGTCGGTGATGGGCACCGCCAGGCAGCGGGTCGAAGTCCAGTTGCGGTGCACGTGCAGCTTGCAGAACGGCGCGTAGCCGTCGAGCACCTTGAGCGGCGGCACCGCGTTCAGGTGCTGCTCGAAGGCCTCGGGCGTCACGTCCTGGATGGTGTTGCGGCGGCGTTCGCGGAACAGCCGGCTGCGAGCGAATCCGGTGAGGGCAACTGACATGGGGCGGCAGTCTAGCAGCGGTGCGTGCTGACGTAGCGGCGGCGGCTGCCGTCGATCGGATCATCGAATTCCAGCGCATGCGCGAAGAGCTGCAGCGCGCGTGCCGGATCATCAGCACCGCGTTCGCGCAGCTGCGGGTAGAAGGGATCGTTGAGGATCGGCGCGCCCAGCGCCGCCATGTGCACGCGCAGCTGGTGCTTGCGGCCGGTGACTGGCTGAAGGCGATAGCGCCACGCTGCGGCACCGCGCTCGACCACATCGATATGCGTTTCGCTGTTGGCCTCGCCCGGCGCTTCACGCATGCGGAAGAACGGCTCGCCGCGTTCAAGGCGGCTGCGGTGGACGTGCGGGAACGCCAGTCCGGGCAGCGGCGGTGCCAGGGCCAGGTATTGCTTGTGGATGCCGCGCTCGCGGAACAGCGCCTGGTAGCGGGCGCGGCTGTCGCGGCGCGCGGAGAACAGCACCAGCCCCGCCGTGTCACGGTCGATGCGGTGCAGCGGCACCAGGTCGGGCCTGTCCAGGCGTTCGACCAGGCGGGTCAGCAGCGTCTCGCGCACATAGGCCCCGGTGGGCGCAACGGGCAGGAAGTGCGGTTTGTCCGCGACCACCAGATGCTCGTCGGCGTAAATCACGGACTCGCGAAACGGAATGGGCGCTTCGCCGGCCACTTCGCGGAAGTAGTAGACCTCGGCACCGGGCCGGCAGGCGGCGCCGGCGTCAAGCGGGCGGCCATCGGCATCCAGCACCATGCCGCGCGCGAAGCGCTGCCGCCAGGTGTCGGGATCAATCGCCGGGAAGCGTGCGCACAGCGCGTCCAGCACCGTGGCCCAAGGGCCTGGCGGCAACTGCAGGCGGCTGGCGGGGATACCGTTGCGGACCGGGCGCGACATCCGGGTGCTGCGTCCGGTCAGGCCTGGAACACCGGTTCCAGCAGGCGGAACGTGCCGGCATCGGCGTCCATCTCGACCCGGCCTCCCACCGGCACGATGAACTGCTGCCGGATGTGCCCGATCATCGCGCCGCGATAGGCCGGGATGCCCAGCGGCCTGATGTAATCGTCGAGGATCTGCCCCAGCGTCAGCGACCCGTAGCCGCCACCCGGCTCGCAGTCGGTGCACTCGCCGAAGATGACGCCGGCGACCTTGTCCAGCGCGCCCATCAGCCGCAGCGTGCTGAACATGCGATCGACGCGGTACGGCGCTTCGGACACGTCCTCCAGGAACAGGATCCGGCCGCTGAAGTCCGGCAGGTAGGGCGAACCGGCCAGCGCGGTCAGCACCGCCAGGTTGCCGCCGACCAGATCGCCGCGGGCGGTGCCGCCGGCGATGGTGACCGTGCGGTTGCGGCGCTGCACCAGCTCGTCGCCGGCATCGGACACGTTGCGGTACTGCATCAGCTCACGGTCGAAGAACAGGCGCCTGAACTGGTCGGCATTGAAGCGGTTCCAGCTGCCGGAACCGTTGGGCCCGTGGAACGTGACCAGGCCGGTCTGCGCGTGGATGGCATTGTGCAGCGCGGTGATGTCGGAATAGCCGAGCAGCACCTTGGGATTGGCGCGAATGGCGTCGTAGTCCAGCAGCGGCAACAGGCGCGCGGCCCCGGAGCCGCCGCGCACCGCGATGATCGCCTTGACCTCGCTGTCGATGAACATCGCATTGAGGTCGCCGGCGCGCTCGTCGTCGGTGCCTGCCAGGTGGCCGCGCCGGGCCGCGTAGTGCGCCCCGGTCCGGACCTTGAAGCCAAGTGCTTCCATGACCTCCTGGGCCAACTGCAGGGTGAACCCGTCGTCGACCGGCGATGACGGGCTGACCAGCCCCACGGTGTCGCCGGCCTTGATCGCCATCGGCAGCAGGCGCCCGCCGGGGGCGGCCGCCATGGCCCCGCGGGCACCCGCCAGCGGAAGCAGCATGGCCATCAATGCGGCGCGTTCGATGAATGTCCGTCTGTCCACGGTGTCCTCCGGTCAACTAGCGCAGGGGCACCAGGCGGTGCGACGGGTCCTGGCAGACCACCAGGCGGCCCTCCCCGGCCGCGGCGCCCACCGCGCTCACGTGCATGCCCACGGCCAATGCGTCCACGTCCACGGGCGTCGCCTGGCACAGGTTCCAGCGCGCCGGCAGCTGCACGGCCACGCGGCCGCGGTCAGCCGTGTCGACCTCGATCACGGCGTTGCCGTCGTAGGTCCATGGCCGGGTGTCGATGGAGGCGATCGCACCTTCGATCGAAACCGCCCCCGTAGCGGAGGATGTCACCGGCACAGGAACACCGGCACAGCCGGCACTGGCCAGGGCCAGGCCCAAGACCACGGGCATCATCGAAAATCGCGGTCTGGACACGGTCACCTCGCTCTGATGGGGAATCACGGACGAAGGCGCGCGCGCAGTTGGCCGTGAGCCGTTATCGTAACGCCCGTCGCGACCATTCCGTACGAGGCGCAGCGTGAGCAAGCCAGCAACCGGGACCGATGCCCATGCCGCGCCGGCGCGGTGCGAGAACTGCGGTACTGAACTGCAGGGCGAGTTCTGCCACGCCTGCGGGCAGTCCGTGCACAACCCGATCCGCCACGCCGCGCACGCGGTGGAGGAATTCTTCGAGGCCTTCTGGCATCTCGACGGGCGCGTCTTCCGCACCTTGCGCGACCTGATGTCGCCCGGGCGGGTCGCGATCAACTACCTGGCCGGGCACCGTGCGCGCTACATCGCGCCGCTGCGGCTGTTCGTGATCCTGAGCCTGCTCACATTCTTCATCGGCGCGGCGGCGGTGCACGTGGAGGAAAGCCCGGTCAGCATCACCGGGCTCAGCGAGATCGCTGCAGCGAGCACGGTGGCCGAAGTCGAACGCATCCGCGACCAGGCGGTTGCCGACATCGAGCAGGCGCGTGCCGATGCCGGCAACACGCCCGGGGTTGATCCGACGCTGGTGGCGGCAGAAGTGCGGATACGCAGCGCCGCGGCCAATCGCGTGGTCGAATTGACCGGCAGGCCTGCAGCCGAGGGGACCGGTGACGCACCACCGCAGGCCGAGCGCAGGCGCATGCAGATCAACCTGTTCGGCCACAAGGGCGAATGGGACGCAGAGACCAACCCGCTGGTGATCGGCTGGTGGCCGCAGTTCGCCAATGACTGGCTCAACCGCAAGGTCGGCAACCTCGAGAACAACATGCAGTCCTTCAACGGCGCCGCCATCGACGCGTGGCTGCAGGGGGCGATGGCGGCCGCGCCCTCGGCGTTGTTCCTGCTGGTGCCCGTGTTCGCGCTGCTGCTGAAGCTGGCCTATCTGTTCACGCGGCGCCTGTACCTCGAGCACCTGGTGGTCGCCCTCTACAGCCACACCTTCCTGCTGATCATGCTGACGCTGGCATTCCTGCTGTCGGCGCTCGACGGCCTGGTCACGTCCAGGCCGCTTGGCATCCTGCTCGATCTCGCGTTCGCCGCCGTGCTGCTGTGGATGCCGGTCTACCTGCTGCTGATGCAGAAGCGCGTATACCGGCAGGCCTGGTGGCTGACCGTGCTCAAGTACCTGGTGATCGGCAACATCTATTTCGTGATGTTGACGTTCGCGACGGTGCTGGTGTTCCTGGCCAGGCTCACGTCGGCCTGACGCTCAACCCTGAAGTCGATCGGCTTGTAGCTGAAGTTGTTCGACTGTCCGGCCGAGCACGCCGTCATCGCCACCACCAGCGGCATCTCAGCGCGCAGGCGCACGAAGTCGCCGGCGCGGCTCAAGGGCGGAAGCACCGCGATCGCACCGGTCTGGCCGTCCACGGTCACGTTCATGAAAATATTGAAAGCAACCGGAATGCGGTCGATGCCGATGCCATAGGGCTCCAGCGCCGCGGCCAGGTTGCCCTCGCAGCCGGGCCGGCCCTCGGCCTCGCCATAGAGGATCTCGAACATCCGCTTCGAACACGGCGTGAGCGTGAAATCATGCCGTCCGCAGGTATCTTCGATGATGGTGAACATCGGGCGGCTGCGGTTGGAGTGCAGCACATCGCCGGTGCTCAGCCACAGCTTCGACGCATAGTCGATCGAGCGGCCCGACGAGAGGTATTCCGAGAGGTCGTCGCGCGCGAATGCCGTCAGGTCGCTGACCTGTTGGCCCATCGGGTCGATGACGACGAGTTCATCGCCCGTCTCCAGCTCGATCGCGTGCCCCGAGCACGGCGGGATGCGCCGGGTTGTGGGCGCGGCGCTCACCGCGACGCCTTCACGCGCAAGGGGCAGATCCAGTCCGCCTCGACCTTGCGACCGCTGTACTGCCGTGTCTCGGTCGCCATGCCGAAATCGGAGAGGTTGGGATTGATCGAGCCCTGCAGCGCGATATCGCGCTCGCGCGTGGCCGCCTGCATCTTGCGATAGCGGCCATCCGCACGCAGGCGCTCGAACTGGCGGTGGGAATTGAACACCAGAACAGGCCAGCCGAACCGGCGCGCGGTGCGCGACGCACCCGGATGCAGCCCGATCACGAAGAACGGATGGCCGGCCAGACTGAGGCTGAAATTGGCGCTCTCGGGGTTGCGGTCGACGTCATCGGCCCAACGCGCGCCACGACGGATGTCCAGGTCGTGCAGGCGCTGCAGCTGCGCCCACAGCAGCGCCTCGAAGCGACGCTCGTCGGTATCGCGTGGCCCGTCGAACACGGCCACGAACGAGTGGACCGTGGACTCCCCGGGATCCGCGGCGTCCAGCATCGCGGCGAACGCACCAAGCCCATCCAGCAGCGGCGCGTCATTGGCACGATCACCCAGCGGACCGAATTCCTGCGCCTGGATCGCATCGCGCCCCAACGCGGCCTTGGAACCGACGCAGGGGAACGAAGCATCGCCGACGTGCTCAAGGAACGCGGTAGCGAGAGGGCGGCCGTCGCCGTCAGGTGTTTGCGGGCAACAGGCAGCTGCCGGCAAAGCGTTTGCATCTGTGTAACGTCGCGCAGCGGCGAGGGACTTCATTGGACGGGGGTACTCCTGTCAGCAGGCGTCTCGGCCAGATCGGCCATGACGCAACGCTACAGATCCGCCCGACACGGCCGCGTGCAGGCCGGCCCCTGCGCTGCCGCGGGGCCGCACCCGCGGAACGGGGCCCGTCGCGGCTGCGAGCGACGGGCCGGCCTCGCTCAGAACCTGACTTCTGCGCCCAGCATCAGCGTGTCGGCGCGGTTGGCGTCGTAGTAGAAGTCGCCGTCGTACCAGCCGTAGGAGTCGAAATAAACGTAGTTGGTATAGACCAGGCTCATGTTGAAGTGGCGATTGAAGTCCACGCCCAGGCCGAGGCCGAGGTAGCCGCCGTCCATGTCTCCGTAGTCGGCTTCGTCGGCGGTGAAATAACCGGCGCGGACCAGCGCATACACCGGGCTGGTGTGGCCGAAGTTGAAGCGCGCATTGGCACCGATGCTGGCGTAATCGACCTTGGCATAGGGCCAGCCATCGTCGGTGGTGCTGTCGAGCTTGCCACCCGCGACTTCGATGCCCACCAGCGTCACCGCGCCCGCCTGCCAGCGATAGCCGGCGTTCACCGCAAGCGCGGACTGGCCGACGTCGTCATACACCCAGCCCTTGCCACCCTGCACGCCGATGAAGAAGCCGCCGCGGCCGTCCTCATACGAGGCGCCGGCCGGGGCTGCCGGGGCGTAGGGCTGCGGCGTCGCGTAGGGCTGGACCTGCGCAGCGGGCTGCGCCTGGACAGACTGCTGCCCGCTCGCCTGCGGCGCATGCTGGTGGGCGGCCGGCGGCGGCACGCGCTTGGCCGGATCCAGCTCGCGCGGCTGCGGCGGCGCGTTCTGCAGCGGCTTGCTCTGGGCGTGCACGGCGGTGGATGCCAGAACGGCGCTTGCGATCACGGCGGCCAGTGCGGCCTTCGACAGGGTCTTGCTCATGTGTCCTCCTTGATGGACATGACCGGTGCGCTCCTGCGCACCTTCGATCCGGATGAGGGTGAGCAGGTTGCGTGCCACGCCTGAAGGCGCCGCGGACGGGCGGGTGGAGCGGGCAGTCGTGCCATTCGCGACGCATGCTGACGCCACGCGTCGCAAGCGACCGCCTCCAGGCGCCAGTTGCCCTACCATCCGGCGTGCCCGTCGTCCTGGAGCGCCACCACCTTGCGCCACGTTCCCGCCCTCCCGCTGCTGTTCCTCCTCGCCACGCTCCTGGCGTCGGCCGCTTTGCCCGCCGCCCCTGCGATGCCGCCGCCCCCGGCATGGCTTGACGAACTGGACGCGCTCTACGACAGCCACATCCGCGTGGCTGGACTCGACGACCGAAGGTTCTCGCCGGAGCAGTGGTGGGACGTCGCCATGCCGCTGGCCTCCGGCGCCGCCGGCTTCCGGATCGAGGCCCTTGGCAACAGCGCGGAAGGGCGGCCCCTGCGCCACGTGTCATGGGGCAATGGCGACACCCGCGTGCTGCTGTGGTCGCAGATGCACGGCGACGAGAGCACCGCCTCGATGGCCCTCGCCGACCTGCTCCATTTCCTCGGCGGCCAGCCGGCGCACCCGCTGGTGCAGCGCCTGCGCGAACGCACCGCGCTCCACGTGTTCCCACTGGTGAACCCCGATGGCGCGGCCCGCTTCCAGCGCCGCAACGCGCAGGGCATCGACATCAACCGCGACGCACGCGCACTCGCCAGCCCGGAGGCTCGCGCCCTGCATGCACTGCGCGAGCGGGTGAAGCCCGCATACGGCTTCAACCTGCACGACCAGCAGGTCGGCTACCGCACCGGCGACTCCGACCGCGGCACCGCCATCGCGCTGCTCGCGCCTGCCTTCAACGCGTCCCGCGACGTGGACGCCAACCGCGCCCGCGCGATCGAAGTGACCGTCTCCATCCGCGCTGTGCTCGAGCCCTACATTTCCGGCCATATTGCCAAATGGGACGACACCTTCAACCCGCGCGCCTTCGGCGACCTGACGGCGGCGTCAGGCGTATCGACCGTACTGATCGAATCCGGCGGCATCGAAGGCGACCTGCAGAAACAGCAGCTGCGCAAGCTGAACTTCCTCGCCCTGGTCGGCGCGCTCGACGCCATCGCCACCGGCGCGCATGCCGGCCTGCCGCGCGAACGCTATGACGAACTGCCCGGGAACGGCAGGGTCTGGCCGGACCTGCTGGTCACGGGTGGCACGCTGGCGCTGCCCGGCCAGCCGCAGGCCCGGATGGACCTGCTGGTGGACTTCCAACAGCCGCTCCTCGAGCGCGGCGGCACCATCTCGGACATCGGCGACCTGGGCGAAGTGCAGGCGCGGCGGACCATTGATGCCTCCGGGCTGTACATCGTGCCGTTCAGCCCGCCGGGCGAGGCCGGGGGCGAGGCGCACGGGATCCTGGCCCCGGACATGCCGGCGTACTTCCACCTCAGCCGCGATCCGGCGGGCCGCGACGTGGTCTGGACGCTGGCGGGCGATGTGGATGCGGAAGGACCCTGAGCCCAGCGCCGCCCTATTCGCGGAACAGCGGAACCAGGCTCTCGCGCGACAGCGGCACGAACACGTGGCTGCGCTCGCCAAAGCGCAGCGTCACCTCATAGCGGTCCGGTTGCTGCCACAGGGCGTCGTCGATGGCGGCCCTGGCACCGGTATCGCGGTGGGCGACCGACACTTGCAGGGCCGGCGCGCCGGCCTGCTCGTTGCGGCGCAGGAACGCGATCACTTCATCGCGCTGCACCTGTGCATCGGACGCTTCGCGCACCCGCTCCCATGCGCTGTCGAACTCACTGGCTGTGGTCATGCTGCCTCCGGCTGCCTGGTTCCCGCAGGCTAGCAGCAGGGCCAGTGCGCAGGCGATTGCGATCAATTTCATGCGTTGCGTCCGCGACGTGCGTCAGGTGTTGTCCTCCACCCAGTCCTCAACGAGGTCAAGGTGGCGGTCACGCACTTCCATGCCCGAATTCATGATGCTGTTGTCGTCGTCCTGGTGTTCGTGCCCGTCATGGTATTCGTCGGGCAGGCCGATCATATGGCCGAACTCATGCGCGGTGCCTACCTGCGGCATGTCCGCGCCCTTGTTCACGGCGCGGTTGTCCTCGCTGTCGAGGTGCGAGATGTTGCCCGGGCCGACCGAGCTGCGATGGAAGTCGCCATCGGGGATCCGCAGCACGTTGATGTTGTAGTTCTCGCTCGGGTCCATCACGTCGCGGAAGCGGCCCATGAACCCGCCTTCTTGCTCGCTGACGTCGAGCTTCACGTCCAGGGTGACGTCCATGCCGTCATCGGTGGTGAAGGTGCGCCCGCTCCAGGCCTTCTCGACCTCGGCCACGTAGTCGTCCATGAAGGCCTGCTTTTCTTCGGGGGTCCAGTTCAGACCGTCCGCCCCATCCTCGAAGTTGAATTCGATCTTCATGTGCAGCTCGAGCGTGTAGCTGCCGTCCGACTCGCGGTACAGGTGCAGTTCGTATGCATCGCGATGCCCGCCGACGTCGACGCTGTCCTCGGTCGCCACGAGTTCGCGCTCACCGGACGCCTCGCCCTTGCCACCAGACCGCTCGGGGCCCAGGGCATCGGCGACAGCCTTGCCGGCCTCGCGGACCGTGTCGAACATGCGCTCGACGCCATCGGCCACCGGCGCGCGCTGCAAGGTGGTCTGCATCGCGTCCGGACGCCAGTTCGCCGCGTCAAGCGCGGCATGGGAGATGCGGCTGGAAATGTCGACGAAGGTCATGGCGGGCCACGCGGGTAAGGGGACGACCCGAAACTAGGGGGGACCGGAGGGGCGGACAATCCGGGGCCGACCCTAGCCCGCCCTGATTCTCATTCGCTTTGCGCAGCCTCTTCCGGACCCGCGTAGGTCCCCACCAGCACGCCCTTGTCCACCACGTGGCCCCGCATCGCTCCGAGCAGGGCATCACGGCCTGCACCGGGCTCGACCTCGAGCAGGGTGTCCAACGCGAAGACCTGGACGTGATAGCGGTGGATGCCGCTTCCAGCCGGCGGCCTGGGTCCGAAATAGCCGATCGACCCGCGGTCGTTGGTCCCCTGCAGCATGCCGTCCGGCTCGGCCAGGCGTGGACCAGCCGTGAGGCCTTCCGGCAGCGAGGTCACGCCAGCCGGGATATTCCACGCCAGCCAGTGCAGATAGGGCTCGGGCCGGTCGGCGTCGGGATCCTCCATCAGCAGCGCATATGATTTCGCGCCCGCCACCGGCTGCCAGGCCAGCGGCGGCGAGACGTCGTCGCCGTACGCGCTGTAGCGCAGCGGGATCGGCTGGCCATCGGCGAACGCCGCCGACTCCAGCGTCAGGGCTGCAGCTGCGGCTGCCGCGGTTTCAGCACGTTCGAAGGCGACCGGCCGGTCACCGGCGCGGCAGGCTGCGAGGTTCGCCGCGACAAGCGCGAGGGTGATGAGGAAGGCACTGCGCTGGAACATGGGAGCCATGACGTGATCCTCCGGAAACATGCAGGTTTGGCGCAACGCCATGGTGTCGGGATGCAGGCGCGCTGTCGACACGCCGGGCCCGCCGCGAACCTGAACCCGCAACCGGCCCGGAATGCCGCGGCTGGCGCATACTGCCCGCGCCGACTGCAGCCGCAGTCCAAGGCTGATGCGCCGAGGAGAACGAGATGAGCAAGGGACTGGACAAGAAGAAGGAACAGAAAAAGAAGCCGCTCAAGACGATGAAGGAAAAAAAGGCCGAGAAGCGCGACAAGAACGCTTCCAAGCCATTTTCACCGACGTGAGCGCGCGTCGCCCGACAGACGAAAAAAAGGCCCGGCATTGCCCGGGCCTTTTTTCATTGGCTGGCCAGTGCCACTGGCGGCGCTGGCCCGGCGCGCGCTTACGGCAGCAGCGCGGTCCACTCGGCGGTGGCGAACTTGTCGCGTGCCAGCGCCTCGGCGCGCGACAGCTCGTCCGCACGCAGTACGTCCGGCACCAGGCCGCCGTGGCGGCTGCGGAAGGTTGCGATCATGTGTTCGATCACGGCGCTGCGCGGCAGCCCCGTCTGCCGGCGCAGCGGATCCACGCGCTTCAGGGCGCTGGTCGTGCCCTTGTCGGACAGCTTCTCGCGGCCGATGCGCAGCACGTCGAGCATCCTGTTCGCATCGATGTCGTAGGCCATGGTGACGTGGTGCAGCACCGCCCCGCGGCGCCTGGTCTGGGCCGCCCCGGCGATCTTGCCGTCGCTTGAAGTGATGTCATTCAGCGGCTGGTACCAGGCCTTGACCCCCAGGCCGGCAAGCGCTTCGATCACCCACTGGTCCATGTGCGCATAGGCCTGCTCGAACGTCATGCCCGCCACCAGCGTGCCCGGCGCGATGATCGAGTAGGTGATGGTGTTGCCCGGCTCGATGAACATCGCACCGCCGCCGCTGATCCGGCGCACCACCTGGATGCCATGGCGATGCGCGGCCTCGGCGTCGACCTCGTTGCGCAGCGACTGGAAGCGGCCCATCACCACCGCGGATGCGCCCCACTCCCAGATCCGCAGCGTGGGCGGGCGGCGCCCGGCAGCCACGTCGTCCAACATCACATCGTCCAGCGCCATGTGCAGCGCTGGCGCCTGCGGCCCGGCATGGACCAGGTGCCAGGCATGCTGGCCCCAGCCGGTGCGCCCTGAGCCGTTCAAGACGCGCCGCCCTGGCCTGCGTCCAGGGCGCGGCGCACCGCGATCGCGACGCCCTCGGCCGTGATGCCGAACAGCTGCGGTTCCGGGCCCAGCGCTGCGGTCACCGCGGCGACAAGCGTCGCCTCGCCGGCATCGACGGGCTGGCCCTCGAGGGCCGCATCGATGTCGTCCAGCGCGCTGGCGGGTTCCAGGAAGAAATCGCCGCTGACCTGCACGGCCGTCATCCGGTCGTCGACGATGGCCAGGTCCACCACCACCAGCTTGCCGCCGGGGACCTTGTATTCGCCGTGCGCGCTGTTGCCGGTCTTGTCCATGCGCGCAGTCTATCCAAACTGCCGGCGACCACAGCAGCCAGCCGGCAAATCGAACGCGCCGAACACCGTAAACCGGGAGGCCGCGAAGGGCCAGGCGGTACACTGCAGCCCCTGTTTCCGCGGCACTGATGCATGTCCGATCCGATCCGCCTGGCCAAACGCGTCACCGACCTCGCCCGCTGCTCGCGCACCGACGCCGAGCAGTACATCAAGGGTGGCTGGGTCTCGGTCGACGGACGCGTGATCGAGGATCCGGCCTATCCGGTGTCGACCGAGGCGGTCGAAATCGACCCCGCCGCACGGCTGGAAACCGTCGAACCGGCCACCGTCCTGCTGCACAAGCCGGTCGGTTACGACACCATCAGCGGCCCCGGCCCCGCCGCGGACCTGGTGCATCCCGGCACGCGCTGGCCAGAGGACCCCTCGGGCGTGCGCATGCTGGAACGGCACTTCAACCGCCTGACGCCGCTGGTACCGCTGGACGCCGAGGCCAGCGGCCTGATGGTGCTGACCCAGGACGGCCGCGTGTGGCGCCGGCTGACCGAAGACCGCGACGAGATCGAGCAGGAATACGTGGTCGAGGTCAGCGGCGAGATCGCGCCCTATGGCCTGCAGAAGCTCAACCACGGCCTGTCGTATGGCGGCCGGGCCTTGCCGCCGTGCAAGGTCAGCTGGCAGAACGAGATCCGCCTGCGCTTCGCCCTCAAGGGTGTACAGGGCGGGCAGCTGCGCGACGTCTGCGCCCAGGTCGGCCTGGACGTGGTCGCGATCCGGCGCATCCGCATCGGCAAGGTGCCGCTGGCGAAGATGCCCGTCGGCAGCTGGCGCTATCTTCCGGTCGGCGAGCGCTTCTGAGTCCTGGACACCCGGCATGACCGCCCTTTTTGTGGAAGCGGCTGTTCTTGTGGGAGCTGCCATTTTTGTGGGAGCGGCGGGTTTTTGTGGGAGCGGCTATAGCCGCGATGGCGGATCACTATTCGCGGCTATAGCCGCTCCCACAAAGGCAGCAATAGGTGGTTGCTATTCGCGGCTATAGCCGCTCCCACAAGGGCAGCGATGGGTGGTTGCTGTTCGCGGCTATAGCCGCTCCTACAAGAACAGCCGCTCCCACAAAATGCCCGGTGATCTGTTTTTCACTTTGGCTGCGGCTGCGCGCTTGACCTGGCTCAAGCACACTCTCTTTCGTGCTGGAGCCTCGCGCTGCCATGGCGTATCTATGATGACCCATTCCCAGAGGTGCCCTGACCATGCGCTACACCGGCATTTCCAAGTCGATTCTCGACGCCATCGGCGACACGCCGCTGCTCGAGATCGACGGCGTATTCGCCAAGCTCGAGTTCATGAATCCCTCCGGTTCGATCAAGGCGCGCATCGCCTGGTATATGGTCGAGAAGGCCGAGCAGCAGGGCCTGCTCAAGCCCGGTGACACGATCGTCGAGGCCACCAGCGGCAACACCGGCAACGCGCTGTCGATGGTCGCCGCCGTGAAGGGCTACAAGATGCTGGTGGTGATGCCCGAGGGGCTGTCGAACGAGCGCGTGGCGATCTCGCGCGCCTACGGCGCCGAGGTGAAGTTCGTCGGCCACTTCCACGTCAACGGCGCGCTGGATGAGGCCAGGCGCCTGGGCGCGCAGCCGGGGTACTTCGCGCCCAGCCAGTTCGAGTCCGAATACAACGTCGAGGAGAACCGGGAGATCCTCGGCCCGGAGATCCTGGCGCAGCTGCAGGGTCGCGTCCCCGACGCGCTGGTGATGGGCGTGGGCACCGGCGGCACGCTGATCGGCGTCGGCCAGGCCTTCCGCGCGGTCAATCCGAAGGTTCGGCTGTTCGCGATGGAGCCCTCGGAGTCGCAGACCATCCTCTGCGGCGAGATCAGCACGCACCACATCGAAGGCATCTCCGACGGCTTCGTGCCCGGCATCTTCGCCCGCAATTCCGAACTCGTGGACTCGACGCTGTCGGTTTCAAGCGAAGACGCCATCGCCGAGATGCGCCGGCTGGCGCGCGGGCACGGCCTGCTCTGCGGCCCCAGCTCGGGCGCCCACCTGCTTGCGGCGCGCCGCGTACGCGAGCAGCATCCCGGGTTCGCCACCGTCGTCACCCTGTTCTGCGACGAGGGCGAGAAGTACCTGCAGGACCACTTCAGCCAGCCGTCACCGGACGTCGTCGGCGACGCGTTCAACTGACCAACCACCCCCGGGCCACACATGCGGACATTCGTACTGAGGGCGCGCGCGGCGCCCACCGACAGCCAGGCACTGCTGGCCTCGGTCGGCCAGGCCGCGCACACCGAAATCCTGGCGCACACGCTGATGAACGCCATCTTCGTGGCGCAGTCGCACCGGCCCGACGTGGTCGTGTACCTGGTGCTGGAAAGCACGCAGGACTTCTCGCGCACCATCCGCTTCGATGCCAACGCCATGACCGGCATCGGCGGCTTCGACGAGCGTGCCCTGCTGGGCAAGGTCGCGGCCGCGCTGGATGCGTCCCGGGGCATGGGCAAGGAAGAAACCAGGCCGGTGGAGCCTGGCGTCAGCGTGCAGACGCTGAGCTTCGAGCGCCTGGTGCAGGCGCTGTCCGGCGACCACCAGCTCTACATCATGGACAGGAAGGGCGCACCGATCCGCGAGCAGGCCTTCGAGGGCAATCCCTGCTTCCTGCTCACCGACCACATCCCGATGCCGAAGAAGGCCCTGCCCGGCCTCGAGCGCATGGGCGCGAAGAAGATCACCCTGGGCCGCACCATGCTGTTCGCATCGCAGTGCGTCGTGCTGATCCACCACGAACTCGACCAGCGCTGACGCATCGAGCCACTGTAGGAGCAGCTATAGCTGCGACCGCCCCCTCCATCGCAGCGACCACCCTCCATCGCAGCGGCCGACCAGCTATCGCGGCTATAGCCGCTCCTACAAAGTCGGGCGGCGGGGCTGCTGGGGTTCCACCAGGGCGCCCGCCTCAGCCAGCGCGCACCCGCAGCGTCAGCCCCTTCAGGAAATTGCGCAGCAGCTGGTCGCCGCAGGCGCGGAAGTTCTTGTGCCCCGGCTGCCGGAACAGCGCCGACAGCTCCGGCTTGGACACCGGGAAGCCCGCATCGGCGAACACCTGGTGCATGTCGAGATCCTTCAGCTCGAAGGCCACCCGCAGCTTCTTCAGCACCACGTTGTTGCTGATGCGCTTCTCCACCGGCCGCGACGGCACGCTCTCGTCCCTGCCGCGCAGGTGCACGATCAGCCCGTCCAGGAAATGCGCCAGCACGGTGTCGCTGCAAACCAGGTGGCCGGGTTCGTCCTCTTTCAGCAGGAAGGCGCGCACATCATCCTTCTCGAGGACGAAGGCCGGATCGGCCAGCTGGGCGATCTCGACCACCCTGTTGTCGCTCAGGTCGAGCATGTAGCGGATGCTGCGCAGGACGTCGTTGTTGATCATGGAGTTGCCAGGCGGCCATATCGGCCCCCGATTCTACCGGTGCCGCCGGCCTGGCTACCGCCTGATCGAGCGCTCGACGATGACGCGTTCCGCCAGCCACTGATTATTGCCCACCCGCCGCGCCTCTACCCGCACCAGGTCGCCGCGCTCCAGGTCCTCCGGGCGATAGCGGCGGCCCTGGTATTCGACCGTGGTGCGGCCGTCGTAGGCCAACTGCACGCTGCTTCCGTACCCGCCGCCGTCAAGGCGGATCAGCCGCGACCGGGTGTCGACATGGGCGACCGGACCGCGCAGGTCATTGCCGTAATCGTTGCCGTAGCCATTGCCGTAATCGTTTCCGTAGCCGTCTCCGTATCCGCCCTCGCGGACGTTGCGCACGACCTCGATCGAACGCGCCCAGAGTTCGCGCCCGGACTCCGCCACATCGATCCGGATCACGTCGCCACGCTCCAGGCCTTCCACCGCGCTCTCGCGCCCCTGGTAGAACAGGCGCGTGCGCTGGTCGTAACGCACCTCCGCCTGCTGCATGCGGCCGCTGCGGGGGGCGTCGACAACCAGGAAGATGCGGTTGTAGCCCGGATCAACGCTGTCGACGGTGCCCTGCAGCTGGCTGCCGTACTGCGCGGGGTAGCCCTGGTCGGGTTGCCCGTAGCCGCCGGGATAGCCGCCATAGCCGCCCGGGCTGACGCAGCCGGCGAGCAGCAGCAGAACGCTGGTGGCGAGCACGATTGCGATGCCGCGGATCGTGTAGTGCATGGGATGCTCCCAAGGTCGTTGGAGAGGTCCATATGCCTCCCGCGCCCGTGAACGCAGAGTACATCGCGCCGCACGCCCACCCCGGGATCCGTTGTACCTTGGCCGCCTCCATGAAGCCCACGCCGCCCATCCACGCACGCCCCGCCAAGACGCAGGCACGCCCGCAGCTGCACCCGCGCAACCGGCATCAGGGCCACTACGATTTCGCGCGCCTGACGCAGGCCTGCCCTGCCCTCTCTTCGCATTTGTTGACCACGCCGCGCGGCGAGACCAGCATCGATTTCAGCGACCCCGCCGCGGTACGCGAACTCAACCGCGCCATCCTCCGCTGCGATTACGGCGTCGCCCACTGGGACCTGCCCCACGGCGCGCTTTGCCCGCCGATTCCCGGGCGCGCCGACTACCTGCACGGACTGGCCGACCTGCTCGCCGAATCCGGCGACGGCGCGATCCCGCGCGGAACGTCGATCCGCGTGCTGGACGTGGGCGTCGGCGCCAGCTGCATCTATCCGCTGCTGGGACATGCCGAGTACGGCTGGCGCTTTGTCGGCTCGGACATCGACGCCACGTCGCTGCAGGTCGCCGCGACCATCGTCCACGCGAACAGGCTCGACAAGGCGATCGCACTGCGCCACCAGCCGCGCCCCGGCAACGTGTTCCGCGGCGTAGTGCGCGAAGACGACCGCTTCGAGCTGACGATGTGCAATCCACCCTTCCACGCCTCCGCACGCGAGGCCGCAGGCGCCAACCAGCGCAAGCTGCGCGAGCTCGGCGCGGCGTCCGCACCTGCCCCGCGACCGACGCCGGCACCAGAGCAAGCGCAAGCGTCCAACTTTGGCGGCCACGCCCACGAACTGTGGTGCCGGGGTGGCGAACCGGAATTCCTGCGCCGGATGGTCCGCGAAAGCGCCGAAGTCCAGCACCAGGTGCGCTGGTTCAGCAGCCTCGTCGCCCGATCAGAGCACCTGCCTGCGCTGCGCAGGCAACTGCGCCAGGTGGAGGCCGTCGAAGTCCGCGAAGTGCCCATGGCCCAGGGCAGCAAGCGCAGCCGGTTCGTCGCCTGGACGTTCCAACATGGCGCCCCGGACACCTGACGGACAGCGCGCGCTTGCTAGCTGCCGGTCGGCGGCTGCTTCTGCAGCGGTAATTTCAGATCGGCGAACGGATTCGATTTGGCCGAGGCGGGAGCATCTTCCGCGTCCAGGGCACTGACCCCGGTGTGGTCGAGCTGGCGCGAGTGCTCGTTGTCGTGGCAGTACACGCACAAGAGCTCCCAGTTGCTGCCATCGGCCGGATTGTCCGAGTGGTTGTGGTTGCGGTGGTGGACCGTCAACTCCTGCAGGTTGGCGCGGGTGAACTCGCGCGCACAGCGCCCACAGATCCACGGGTAAATCTTCAAGGCACGCTCGCGGTAGCCCTTGTCGCGCTGCTCGGCGCTGCGACGGGCATCGGCGACGATGCGGTCGAGTCGAGCGTTGTCTGGGGTGGTCATGGTCGGATTCCCCTGTTGCCAAGACTGTGGCGATCCCGATCGCCTGCGGGAAGCATAGCCCTGGAACCGTGGCCCTGGCAGCCCGGGGCCTCCGCCCGCAGCAGGATCGGGATCGGTCGCGGCGCATGGCCCCCCCGGGTTTCCCCCAGGTCAGGGTCACCCCCAATGGCCGGCACCACTCCATGGCGCCGAAAATGAGGCACCGTCCACAGATTCCAGGGCCGCGCATGTCCATCTCCCCTGCTTCCGGCTTCATGCCCTCCGCCTTCCGCTACGAGTTCGAGATCGGCTCCGGCGGTGCCAGCCGCACCGGCGCATGCTCCAGCAACGATCCCCAGGTCCAGGAGGCGCTTGACCGCACGATCGCGGTGAGCAGCGGCGGCCCGGAGCCGGACAAGGCCGTCGCCTACCAGATCAGCCAGACGATGAACGACCCGTCGCTCACGCAGGAGCAGAAGGACGAGTACATCGCCGCCCTGATCGGCATGGCGAACGGGTCCGACGGCTGCGAGACCATCTCGGACGACCAGGCGGGATCCATCAACCGCGCCTTCAACGGGATCGGCACTGCCAACAACGGCGACAACGGACTGCGCCAGCAGGTGACGGACTCCATCGCCCGGGCTGTCGCCGATGGGCGCCTGGGCAGCGACGAGATCTACGGCCTGGTCAGGGAGCCCGGCGCTGCCGGTGCGCGTGAGCTGCTGACGGGCATCGACGACGGCAACCTTCTTTCAGACGTCTCCCTGCGCCTGGTCGATGATGCGCGCGGCGAAGGCTACGAAATCAACAAGTACGAAAGGGGTCCGGCACTGCTGACCGCGGCGGCCGACATCGCGAACATGGCGGCCGCGCATGGTGACAGCCGCGCCGCCGACGCCGTGCTCACCGAGATCGACCGGGTCATGACGGCGGGGCCCGTGGCCGGCGACATGACCCTGGTGCAGGCGATGATGGCCACCAGCCTGGACGGCCAGGCCAACCTGTCCGGCCGCGACGGCTTCAGCGCCCTGGCCGCCCTGCTCAACTCCAGCAGCACCACCGCGGGCAACCAGGAAGCCCAGGACCGCCTGTTCGCCGCGCTCGTGCGCTCGGGCGACGACGCCTATGTCGGTGGGATCGACCAGCACGGCGAGCGCGCGGCGGCACTGGACGACATAGGCGAATATTTCGAGGACAACTTCTCCCGCCTGGCGGAAACCGACTGGCGCAAGGACAACACCGGCGATTTCCACCATGGCCTGGTCAAGGATTTCATGCGCCACGTGCTGCTTGATTCCCAATACGGTCGCGTTGACCAGACCAACGAGGTGATGGCGGAGGCGATGCACGAACTGGCGGTGGAGATCGGCAATACCGACTTGTCGTCGGAAGCGCGCGAGAACGCCGCCAGCACGCTGGGCACGATCATGGGGTCACTGCAGTGGGCCACCGCCGACTTCATCGCCAACGCCCAGGGCAGCGCCGCTGCCAAGACCGAATTCATCCGCTTCTTCACCGACAAGCTCACCGACAAGCTGATCAGCAGGGGCGCGGAAGGCCTGCCGCAGGGCGATGTCCGCAGCACGGGCACGCAGGCAGCGAAGAACTTCGTGGACCAGATCTGGGGCGAGATCACCGACTGGATGGCATCTGGCGAGCTTGCGCGCGGCGACGAGGTGACCGGCGGCACGCTCGACCTCAGCCGCATCTTCCGCAACGCCATGTCCGACGGTGACGCCTCGCTGCTCAACGCGTTCGATCTGCGGGTGGAGCTGTACTACGACCCGGATTGATGTCTGCCCCGGGGCGATAGCGCCGCACCCACCGCATGCGCGCCACGCGGCGGTTTGAGCGATGATGGCGGCACTTCGCCCGAGTTGCCGTCTGCGCCGTGCCCTCTTCCAACGCACTCAACCGTCGCGGCCTTGGCCGCAGGCCCTCGATCACCCGCGAGGACCTGATCGCGGCGGCGCTTGCGCTTCTTGGTCCCAACCGCAGCGTGTCCACCCTGGGCCTGCGCGAGGTCACCCGCGAGGCGGGCATCTCGCCCAATAGCTTCTATCGGCATTTCCGCGACATCGACGAGCTGGCGGTCACCCTCATCGACCGCGCGGGCAGTTCACTGCGCACCGTCATCGGCCAGGCGCGCCGCCGCGCAAGCAGCGGCCGCGGCGTGGTGCGCAGCTCGGTGGAGGCATTCTTCGACCGGCTGCGCGCCGACGACAAATTCCTGCACCTGCTGCTGCGGGAAGGCCTGGCCGGTTCGGATGCCTACAAGCAGGCGGTGGACGCGCAGCTCAGGTTCTTCGAGGAAGAACTGCAGGTGGACCTGGTCCGCCTTGCGGAGGCCACCGGCATCCCGCTGCATGCGCCCGAGCTGGTGGCGCGCGCGATCACGCGCCTGGTGTTCGCCGTCGGCGCCAGCGCGATGGACCTCCCGCCCGGGCATGACCGGCAGCAGATCGACGAACTGACCACGATGGTCAAGATGATCGTCGTGGGCGCGCGCGGGATGCACGCCAGCGCCGGCACCGGCGCCGCCGCGACCGTCGCCTGACCCCAAGGACAAACGGCGCCGGACTTCCGTCCAGCGCCGTCGCCCTGCACTCTCCCCCGGCACTTTCGACCGGTGGCCCCTCGCCCGTTACTGCGCGCTGCAGGTCGGCGCGTACGTCCAGCCCAGCCAATCGTTGCAGCGGCCGGAGTTGGCGGAATAGGCCTGTCCACGCACCGCCCTGACCTGGACCGACGAATCGTCGTGGCAGTTGTGGCGCCCGCCCATCGCGACCGCCCAGTAGCCCGTGGAGCAGGTGTGCCCGCCTGCGTCGGACCGGCGCGAAGGCACGCGGTAGTAGGTCAGGCGCGGCCCGGTGAACGTGCACTTGTGTGTCATCGGGCTCGACGCCGCACAGGTGCCGTGGTTGCAGTAGCTGGTCCAGCCCTGGTGGGTTTTCACGCTGGAGGTCGCGCTGTTGTAGCGCCACTTGCCCACCCGCGTGCCGGAGTGCTCGGCGATGACAACAAAGGGTTTGCGCCACACCTGGATGTAGGTCTGGTAGCGGCCGCCGGCCGCGCGCGTGACGTCCCTGTCTGCTGTCGCCTCGTCACGCACGGGCAGCAGATGCGTGGCCAGGCCCTGCGCCAGGCGCTGCATTGAAGCCTGCTCGTCATCCTGGCTGAGCGCCGTGCCTTCGCTCCTGGCGCCGTAGGCCAGCGCATTCAAGGCCGATGCCGCGCGGCCGAAGTCCGCGGCCAGCGCATGGTGCTCGCGGCGATTGTCGAGCTCCATGGCCTCCGACCAGCCCTGGGGAATCGAATCGCCGCCCAGCTCGGTCGCCATGACATAGCCATCGCCCGCCTTCACCATCGAATAGGTATCGAAGCGACCCATGCGGCCCTCGGCGTCGGGTTCGTCGGCGACGAACTGCTGCGAAGCCCGCAGCTCGATGCCGTTGCCGAGGTTTGCCACCAGTTCGCCGTTCTTCTGCCGGTCAAGGCCAACATCCCTGGCCGACTGCAGATAGAAGTCGGACACCTGCGCGGCATCGGGCGCGGCGTATGTCATGACGTCCACGTTTGCGCGCAGCGGGTAGCCCGACGCGCCGGCCGCCTGTCTGGCCAACGCCGCCAACGCGGACTTCTCGGCCGACAACGAGGCGTGCAGGTTGGACGCCCCCAGGGCATCGCCCAGCCCGGACAGCAGCTGTGTATAGGCGGAACCGTCCTTTGCCGTGAACTCGCCGGCCTGCGGCGCCCAGTGCTTCGCATACGGCTCGCCGCCCAGCGCCAGGGTACGTGCTTCGGCGTCGATGACGCGAACGCTCAATGCGCCGGGCGCACCGGTCTTCTCGTCCAGTGCCCTGCGCGCTTCGAAATACAGTTCGGTGCCGTTGACGTTGTAGACGCCAACCAGGCCCAGCTCCGGATCCGCCAGGAAGAACTTGACGTTCCCCTCCGAAGGTCCAGTGTTGACGCTGCCGGCTTTGCCGACGTTGCCGGCAACGGCGGAGCCGGCCAGGGCCATGCCCGTGGCCAGCGTGATGCAGATTGCGATCCTGCCAATACGATTCATGTCTGTTTCCCCAGAGTGTGTTGTTGGACCACTGGAACGCGGACAACCAAGCAGCAACTCGACCCGAGCTTCCCGACACATGACCCCGGACTGACGTCCCCCAAGGGATTTCCGGACAGCTCCTGAACGACTGTACACAAAATGCACAGTTGTGCATTTTGCATTGCAGCAGACGTCGAAAGCCGCTCCCGGTCCGGCGCCTGCCAGGACGGGCGCGTGGTGAACCGCTGCCGCTGCACCGCCTCCAGCCTGTCTACACTCGTGGAATGGGGAAGGAACCGGGCATGCATCGGAGCGGGGCGGATAGCGGCGGCGCGGGCGCGTCGACTGCATCTGAAGACAGCCTGCTGCTGCGCGGCATCCTGGTCCATGACATCCGCCGCGACCTGCGGCGCCACCTGCGTCCGATGCTGGCCTGGTACCTGCTGTTCACTGCCTTCGCGACCGTGGCAGCCGCGCCGCTGACCACCTGGTCACTGGCCGCGCTCCTGCACTGGATCGAACGGCCGCTCGCCGGCGACTTCGACGGCGTGCGCGACAACCTGCTGGCGCTCAGCTGGCTCATGCTGGCGGGCGCGCTCAGCTGGTACGTGGTCATGCTTCAGCAGGCCGGCATGCTGCTGGTCTCGGCAAGCCACGGCTGTCGCTACCGCACGGCCGCGGCGGCACTGGTCGGCATGCTGCGGCGCGCGGGTCCGCTCGCGGTGCTCGCGGCCTGCCAGGTCTTCGCCCATGCGCTGCTGGCCGTCCCCTGGCTTGCGATCGGCGTCGTGCTCTACCGGCTGCTGCTTGGCAGCTACGATCCCTATTTCGTGGTGACGGCGCGCCCGCCCGCGCTGTGGTGGTTCCTCGGCGGCTTCCTGCCCGTGCTTGCAATCGGCCTGCTGCTGCACGCGGCGCTCTACTTCCGATGGCTGCTCGCCACCCCGGCACTGGTGCTGGAAGGCCTGTCGCCGGTGGCCGCCCTGCTCCGCAGCCGCAGGCTCACCCGTGGCCGGCACCTGCGCATCGCGATGCTGGTGGTGGGCGTGGCGCTCACCGTCGCGGCCATGCCGCTGATCGTGACCGAGCTCTATGGCCGGGCGGCCACCCCGCTGCTGGACTGGATCCCGGAGCATCGCCTGCTGGTCAGTGCCGGAATGGTGGCCTACCTCACGCTCTACGCCGCCACCGTGCTGGGCGTGCTGCTGCTCGGCACCACCTTGAACACGCTGCTGGTGCGCGCGCTGTTCCATCGCCTGGGCGGTGCGCGCGGCGCCCGCGCGGTTCCCGCCACTCCACCCCGTCCAGCCCGGCTCGTGTGGGGCGCCGAAATGGCGTTCCTGGTCGTGGCGCTGGTGCAGGCGACGATCGCCGTGACGAGCATGAACCTGCGCAGGGATGTCTCGGTGACAGCGCATCGCGGCGCGGCCCTGATTGCGCCGGAGAACACGCTCGCGGCCTTCCGGGCGGCCATCGATGCCGGGGCGGACGCGATCGAACTCGACGTCCGGCTGAGCGCCGACGGCGCCGTGGTCGTGTTCCACGACAGAGACTTCCAGCGTATCGCCGGTGACCCACGTGCGGTGGGGGACACGCCGCTGTCGGCCATGCGCGACATCGACGTTGGCAGCTGGTTCGATCCGGCATTCGCAGGCGAGCGCATTGCAACGCTCGGCGAGGCCCTCGCCTTCATCGACCGGCGCGCGCTTGCCCTGGTCGAGCTCAAGCCCGACGCAGCCAACGCGCAGGCCCTGCTCGACGCCACCCTGTGTGAGCTCCGGCGCGGCGGCCACGAAGACGTGGTCATGCTCGCATCGCTGTCACCGGACCTTGTTCGCGCTGCGCGCGCCGCGGCCCCGCGGGCGCGGCTGGCCCTGCTCACGAATGCCGCGCTGCCGGGCACGGCGCGGCGGACCGACTTCGACATGCTGGGTCTCAACCATCTGCAGATCGACATCGAGGCCGTGGCAAACGCGCGGCGCCGCGGCTACCTGTTGCAGGCCTGGACCGTCAACGACCCGGTGCGCATGGCGCGCTACATGGACCTCGGCGTCGACGACATCAGCACCGATGCGCCGGCCGAGGCGGTGAGGCTGCGCGCGGAGCGCGCGGCGCTGACGGATTTCGAACTGCTGCTCGTGCGCCTGCACAGCTGGTTCCGGCGCTGACAGCGGAAACGCACTTTTTCCGCAGTGGCATGCGCCTTCGCACTTCGGCGCCGTGAACGCCACACGCCAAGGTAGCGACCATTGCGTCGAAGCCGATCAGAGACAGAAGTGACAGAGGGTCACGGTCTCGTCCGCGCTGAACCCCGGATAGTGGATTCCCATCTGGGCGAACAGTCCCTGCGGAGTGCGGCAGGCGGGATCGTGCTCGAATCGCAGCGCGTCTTCGCCGATATCGCGGAACACCTTCAGCTCGGTCTCCAGCGCAACCGGCGGCGAGAGGCGGCCATCCTCGAGCCGCAGCCGGGCAGCAGGTACGCCATGCCAGCGCGTTCCCCGGCGCACCGTGGTGTTGCGCCCTTCCAGAAAAACGGCATGGGCGAATTCGAGGATCGGGAAAGACTCCCGGTCACTCAACGCCAGCCGCTCCGGAGCGAGCGCACCGCTGCGATACGCCAGCTCGACCATCTCTTCGAAGAAGGTAGCCGTGCAGGATGACCGCCAGCCCGCCCGCCACGACGTAGTCCAGCTGGGCCTCGTTGAGTGCGGCGAAGATCTGGCGGACGTTGAAGGCCATGCCGGGCAGTTTAGCGTCAGCCGGCCAGGGCAACGCAACTCCAGGCCACAGGCGTTCAGAACATCGACAGTCCTGTCATTCGCGTGAAGCGATGCAGCGCATAGCGGCCCAGCAGCGAATTGCCCTTCTCGTCCAGGCCCGGCGACCACACGCACAGGCCCATCACCCGCGGCACCACGGCGACGATGCCGCCGCCGACCCCACTTTTCGCGGGCAGGCCGACATAGAAGGCGAAGTCGCCGGCGGCGTCGTACGTACCCGCCGTCATCATCACCGAATTGATGCGCGTGGCGCCCTCGGACGTGGTCACCTGCTCGCCCGATGCCCCGCAGCGCCCGCCATCGGCCAGGAACTGCACGCTGCGGGCCAGGTCCACGCAGTCCATGCACAGGGAGCACTGCAGGTAGTAGAAAGCCAGCACGTCCTCCACGCTGTTGTGCAGGTTGTCGTAGCTGCGGATGAAGTTGGCCATGGCCACGTTGCGATAGCCGCTTTCGCGCTCCGACTTCGCCACCACCTCATCGGTGCCGACCTCCGGATTGCCCGAGCGCGCGCGCATGAACGCAAGCAGCGTGGCTTCCGCTTCCGGATAGCCGGACAGCACCACGTCCGCAGTAACCAGGGCACCGGCATTCATGAACGGATTGCGCGGGATTCCTTTCTCCAGCTCGAGCTGGATCAGTGAATTGAACGAGTCGCCCGAAGGTTCACGATCAACCCGCGTCCACAGCTGGTCGCCGGCCGCTTGCAGCGCCAGCGTGAGCGTATGCACCTTGGACACGCTCTGGATCGAGAAGCGCTCGCGCGAATCCCCCACCTCGTGGACCCTGCCATCCAGCAACGCCAGCGCCATGCCGAAGCGGTCCTTTGGCACCTCGGCCAGCGGCGCGATGTAGTCCGCCACCTCGCCCTCGCCGAAGCGCTTGCGCACCTCTTCGTTGATCGTGCCGAGGATGTCGTCCAGGTCCAGGCGACCGAGCTCGTCGGGATTCGGTGGAAGCTTGCGCATGCGGCGTCCGGTGGCTGTGGGCCGACTAATGTACGGCAATCCGCCAGGCCGTTCGCGGCGTGGACAGGCGTGTCCCGAGTCCGCTGAAGACCACCGCCCCGCTGTCGGCATCCCATTCGAAGGGGGCCTGGTCGTAGGGACTGCGTAGCGACGCGTCGCGCACGGCGGCCGCCATATCGTCGCGCTGCGTGCCGGCGCCGCGCAGGGTCGCGGCCAGCAGCAGGGCGCGCCGTTCGCCTTCGAGATCGGCTGTCCGCGCGATGTAGTTCACATAGCCCGGCGGCTCCATGGACACCAGCGCGCTGCCGGCCAGGTTGTAAGGACGCAGCCGCGGCAGCGACTTGTCATGCTGCCCGGGCAGCCCATCCAGCGCCTGGGCGACGTCCGGGTACGGCAGCTCGGACATCGCGCCCAGCTCCACCAGGCGCGCGGCGAACAGGTTGAGCGTTGCCTGCTCCTGGAACAGGGGGCGCTGCAAGCGCTCGGCCAGCCCCCGGGCCGAACCGGCCTGCGCTTCGGGCGCCATGACCATGCGCAGCGAGGCAGCGATGACCTGCCACTCTCCGCCAAGGACGCGCGCAAGGGAGCGCTCGGCCAGGGTCAGCGGCTGTCGCCAGGACGGCGGCACGGCGGCGTTGGCAAGCTCCTGCGGAAGCTCGCACAGGGCCAGGTTGCCGAACGCGAAATTGCGCCTTGCCGCAGCCACCGCGACCATCTTCGAAATCAACAGGTCGGACGACGCCAGCACCTCGCGCCAGAACACAAGATCCTGCTCCAGTAGATCCCGCACCGCCGCGGGATCCCGCGCCTGCGCAGATTGCCACGCGGCGAGCAGGTGCAGCTTCTGGCCCTCCAGGGCGTGCAGGTAGTCGGCCAGCGGCGCGTTGGCATCGCCAGGAGTCGCCTCCCGCCAGGCCACGGTGGCGAGCATGCGGCGGTACCGGTCCAGCAACCACTGCTCCGACGCCAGCCAATGCGCCAGCGCGCCCGGATCGGCGTCCAGTGCCTTCGCGCATGCCCGGTCGTCCTCGCGGCATTCTGCAGCCAAGGCGACGACCCCCGGGCTGCGGGCGGCCCGGTAGTCCGCATTGCTTCCGGGCAGCGACGGATTCCCGTCCGCGGCCGATGTTGAAACGAAGGTTTCGATGTATGCATTGCGGGCGCCGCCCAGTGCCACCGGATCCACGTCCGCCCCGGCGGCCATGCCCAGCGCATGGATGTAGCCGTTGGCGGCATCGGCCAGCAGCGGGCGATCACGCGTCATGGCGACCAGCTGCCCGGCGTCTGCCGACGGCGGCTGGTCGTGCCGGTTGATGCCAAGCAGTGCCAGGTACGCGATCACGGGCAGCGCCACCAGCGCCGCCACCGCCCACGCAATCGACTGCATCATGCCTCTCGCTTTCATTGGCTGCTCCCTTGTGCCGCGCCCATGTCCATGACGCCGTCCGATCGCCATTGGTGACCCGCGGCTTGTATTTCTGTCCGGGGGTAACAGGAAAGGGGCTGCCTGGTCCTGCCTGTTGCGACGCGCCGTCCGGCGCTAGCCCGTGCCGGCGACCCGGGTCTGGTCGCGTCCCTCGCGCTTGGCCCTGTACAGGGCCGCATCGGCCCCGGCGACCGCCTGCGCGAGGTCGATCCCGTCCGGCCATGCTGCCACGCCGATGCTGGTGGTGACCCACAGCCGCGATTCGTCGAAGGCGAACGGCCTGTCGGCCACTGCCGCCCGCAGGCGCTCGGCCGCCGCGCCGGCCTGCGCCAGGCCCGAGGCATCCAGCAGCACCAGGAACTCCTCGCCGCCCCAGCGCGCCAGCGGTGTACCGGCGCGCAGCGTGCCAGCCAGGCGGCTGGATATCGCACGCAGCACCTCGTCGCCGCGCTCGTGGCCGTGGGTGTCGTTGATCGGCTTGAAATGGTCGACATCCAGCAGCAGCACCACCGGCCGGCGTCCGCACGCGAGCACGTCGGCCTGCCAGGCCGGCGCGCGTTGGAGCAGCGCGCGGCGCGTCATCAGGCGGGTGAGTTCGTCGGTATCGGCGTACCTGCGCAGCCGGTGGTACAGCCGCGCATTGGCAAGGTTGAAAACCAGCACGCCGACCAGCAGCGGCAGAAGCGCGTAAAGCACGGCGTAACCGGCCAGGAACGGCGGTTCGACGTACAGCAGGCTGCGGTGTTCGGGTCCGTCGTGGCGCAGCGCCGCGTACAACGCGAACATCCAGGTGCCGGCATAGGCCAGCAGCGTCACCGCCACCGCGGCCTCGGCCGCATTGCGCGGCGCCACCAGCGCCCGGCGCACTGTCCAGGCGATTCCAAGCGACACCCCCAGGCACAGCACATGGAAGGTGAGCGCGAAGCTGCGCGGCCCCGCCGTCCAGGCCAGCAGCAGCGCCGCGCACGGCGCGGCGACCTCCAGCAGCAGGCGCGGCATGCGGGTCGGCCGCGCGCCGACCAGCTGGCGCAGCGCGCGGTAGATCACCGCCGTGCCGACCACCGCCGCCAGTGCGAGCGTGAGGATGGGCCAGCGCAATGCGGGACTGGACAGTCCGTTGTTCACCAGGCCCGCCCCGAGCAGGCCAAAGCCCAGCGCGCAGCGCGACAGCGCACCGCGGTGCAGGTATTCGCCCTGTTCCGCGACCAGCATCATCAGCGCGGCAGCCCAGGCGCCGAATCCGCCGATGACGTAGCTGAACAGCATGTCGTTTACTTGCATGGTCCCCGGGTCCAAGGCGGCAGGGGCGTCGAACGCAGCGCCTGCCCGCAGGCCGGGGAAGTACCATGCAACAACCGTGCCAGCCGGCGCGACGCCGTGACCGACCGGCCTTGACGCTGTCTCCCGGACCGTCATCTAACCTCGGCAGCCGGCAGTCCGGAGACCGGCGAAAGCCACGACCGGCGCCCCGCTCCGGAGACCACGCACTGCGATGACGAAACCCCACATGTGGAAGGAAAGGATCAAGGCCGACTTCCACCTCGGCATCGTCCTGCTGTTCAGCACCATCACCATCCTGGCGGTGGTTCCGTTCTCGACCCGTCGTTTCCTGGTGGACGAGCCCGTGGCCGGCACGCTGGGGCTGCTCATCATGGCCTGCATCGCATCGGGCGCGGCCCATGCCTGGCGCACCGGCCGCACGCGTGGCGCCTCGAACTTCATCGCGGCAACGTACTGCCTTTTTTGCGTGGGCATCGTGGACGTGGTGCAGCAGCCGGCGGCCGTGCTGTGGGTGTTCCCGGTGCTGGTGGCCAATTTCCTGCTTGTCAGCCGCGTGCACGCCCTGATGCTGTCCTCGGCCGTGATCGCAGGCGTGCTGATCGGCGACGGCGACCTGGCCACCGGGGTCGACCAGCTGACCTTCCTCGCGACCGCGCTGATGGTCAGCCTGTTCTCGTTCGTGTTCGCCTCGCGCACCGAGGTCCAGCGCGCACAGCTCGAAGCCGCCGCCCTGCGCGATCCCCTGACCGGCGCCGGCAACCGCCGCGGGCTCGATGCCGAACTCGACATCGCCATGGCCGCAAGCATCCGCAGCGGCGAACCGCTCGGCTTCCTGGTCTTCGACATCGACCTGTTCAAGCGGGTAAACGACAGCTTCGGCCACGAGGCCGGCGACCAGGTCCTGCGCGCGACCGCGGCGCTGGTGCAGGCCAGGACGCGCACGCAGGACCGGTTCTACCGCCTTGGCGGCGAGGAGTTCGGGCTGCTGCTCCCCGGCGCCGGCCCCGAATCGCTCCGCGAGGTCGCTGAAAAGCTGCGCCAGGCGGTGGAATGCGAGGTGCAGTGCGGCGGGATCCCGGTCACCATTTCGCTTGGCGCAGCGCCCTTTCGCCCCGGCGAAACCGCCGCCGAGTGGCTGTCGCGCGCCGACGCCGCGATGTACGAGGCAAAGCGCAGCGGCCGCAACCGCACGGTGATGGCCGCGACGGCGCCGCTGCGGGCTCGTGCCGATGCCGGCCAGCGCTGAAGCACACCGTTCGCACCGCCCGCTCCACTGCCCCAGCTCCGGCAGGAGTCCGTGCTCACCGCTCTCCGGACTGCGGCGTCGTCAGCACCCGGTCCACCGGGTAGCCCATCGCGCGCGCCTGCGCGAGCAGGTCTTCGAGGACCGCCGGGTCCAACCGGGGCGAACGCGAGAGGATCCACAGGTAGTCCGCCTTCGGCGCGCCGACCATCGCCCACTGGTAGTCGGCCTCATCCAGCGCGATCACCCAGTAGTCGCCCCACACCGCGGGCAGCCACGACAGCCAGGCCGGCGCGAAGCGGACCTCGAGCGTGGACGTGCGGCCATCGACCATGCGCGCGATGCCCTCGGCCTCCTGCAGACCGCCGTCCTCGCGGCGGCAGCGATTGACCACGGCCACGGTCCCGTCGGCGTTGAGCTCATAGTTGGCGGTGGTGTCCGAGGCGCACTTGCGCTGGAAGTACATCGGCAGGCGCGCCTGCTCGTACCACGTGCCCGCGTAGCGTTCGAGGTCGACGCTGGCGACCGGCACGTTGGGCAGCGTGCCTGGACCGGGCGCGTCGGGCCGCGCCGGCGCACCGCCGGTGCAGGCAACGAGGGTGGCGGCCAACAGCAGGAAAGGAACCTTGCGCATGGGCGATGTCCGTGATGGAAGAGGCGGCATCGTACGGCCAGCGACATGACGACAGCATCGGCGACGGGGCCGAGGGCGCCGAGGGCGCCGGCAGGACCATCCGGGCGAGGACGGCGCCCCGCAAGCAGCCGTCAGGCGACCCCGCTGCGCTGCGAGACCCAGGCATGGATCAATCCGGCCTGGAAGAACCGGACCGGCGTGTCGAAGCCGCCGGACGCGATGATCGATTCCACCTCGGCCGGAGGCAGGACCGCCACGTCCCGGGTGTAGGCGACGCGCGCGCGTTCGATGGCCTCAGCCGGCACCTCGGCGGCGGACATCATCCGCAGCCAGGCCGGCAGCAGCACCCCGTACGCGGGCGAGGCCACATCGGAGGCGAGGTCCGAACTCGCCAGCAGGCCGCCGGCGCGCAGGCGTGCGGCGATGTCGGCGAAGAAGCGCACGCGCTGCACGCGGTCGACAAGGAACTGCGAGACCAGGAAACAGGTGGCGGCGTCGTAGTGCGCCCCGGCCGGCAGCGAGTCGACGAAGCCTTCGTGGAAGTGGCAGCGATCGGCGAACCCTTCCGCTTCGGCGCGCGCACGGCAGGCCTCGAGCATCCGCCCTGAGGGTTCCAGCGCGGTGAAGGTCCACGTCGGGAACGCCTGCGCCAGATGCGCCATTTCCACGCCCGTGCCCGCGCCCACGCACAGCACCCGCGCATCGGCAGGCAGCCCGGCGAGCAGTGGATCGAGCAGGAAGTAGAGGCAGTCGCGGATGGCGGCGGTGCGCGACCACTGCTGGTCGTACCCCGGTGCCATCTGGTCGAACAGTTCAACGATCTGGCTGGCATCCATGCGGGCGATGTTAACCGCACGCGAACTACAGTCGGAACCGATTTGGGGTTGGGCCGGGTGGGTGCGAATCTCCTGCGGGGCGCAGCATCCTCACCACCTCCATGAGGTCGATCCACGCCTGGATCGGATCGGCCGGCGCCGGCATGCGCTGCACACCGCCTTCGCCCACCAGGACCACGCGGTCGGTCAAGCAGGCTGGCCATGGGGGCATCGTAGCGCAGGCTGCATGGCCGATCCCATGGCCGGGATCGCCGATCCGGAGCGCCCTTGCCTCGCGTGCGACGTCGCGCGTTGCCGGACGCCGCGGGGTTTCGCGTTAAGGTCTGCTCACGCACCCGGGAGAACATCATGGAAGGATCCGCCGCTGCCTGCCTGGCCGCCCTGTTCGGCGTGGCCCTGGCCACCACAGCCTGCGCGCCTTCGGCCGACGAGGCCGCGACCGCCACCGCACCCACCGCGCCGTCCAACGCCACCAACGCGAAGGACAGCGCTGCCCGCCCAACCGCCCTGACCGACGCCAACCTCGACGCCTACGGCCGCGCACTCGCCAAGCAGGCCGAGATCATCCGTCGCCCCGGTCGCGGCACCCACTACGGCGTGACCCTAAGCATCCACGACCTCGATGGTGAAACCGGCGAAGTGCTGGAAGCCGCCGGCATGACGGTCGACGAGTACCGCGCCGTGGAGCAGCAGGTCGAACCGGTGTTCACCATCCTCAACTTCAAGGGCGAGATCGGCCCGCCGCGCTCGATCGACCTGGAGGCCGCGCCGGAGTGGAAGGCGAAGCTGGAAGGCGATCCCTTCGCCACCCTGCCGCCCGAATCGGCCGCCGCGCTCCGCCGCAGCATGGACACGCTGGTGCCGCTCTGGAGCGACGTGATCGGACTGACGGCGCAGCACGGGCGCTGACAACGCTGCACTGGGCCGCGCACGTCTCCTGCACACTTCTCGCATTCAACAACACCAGCCACCGCCATGCGCACATGGATGATCACCGCAGCTTCAAGTCCAGCCAGGAAGCCCGCCTGCGCGAAGACGCGCGGGCGCAGGCGGTGGCGGATGCCCGCGAGAAGGCGGGCGGCCTGGCCGCGGCCTTCGGCGGCCGACTCGGGCCGGTGTACAGCATCAACAGCCTGAATTCGATGCAGGCGGATGGCTACGGAAACACGACGCTGGATCGCATCCAGGTGACGGGCTCGCGCATGGACAGTGGGCGGTACCTCCAGCCGAGGATCGATTTCACCGAGCGGGTTTCGGCGGTGTTTGAAATCGTGCGGTAAGCCGGCGTCCCTGGTGCTGGCGAAGCGACCCTCGCAGCGCAGAGCCTCGGAGCATGCATTGAACTTCAATCCGGGAAGTCCCTACGCGGATTCGCGACCATGGCGAGGTTTCCGGACGCCAGAACAGACTAGGCTCGGCATTGCCCCAGGGGGCCATTGCACCAAGCGTTGATGCCCCCTCGTGGACGACCGGCGCGAACTCGATGCCGCACGCAATGGCCAGACTGAATGGCGTGGCCCCGCCGTGCGCGCCGTCAGCCGGATCGAAACCAGCCGGCCATACCCGGAACGCTATCCGGGCAACGCCGACAGCATCGGCATCGAAGTGGTCGGCCGCTATCACCCGGCGACGCAGCGCTGGGACGACCCGACGCCCGAACAGGCCGCCGCAATCAACCGCCTGATGGAATCCCTGCAGCGCAACTTTGGACTGACCGACGAGGATGTTTACGAACATGACGCCATTTCACGCAAGACACCCGGCGAAGGCGCCGGCCTTTACGCACCTGCCGCGCCTGGCGTTGTTCCTGATGCTGGCGATGCTGGTCGCGTGCCAGCCGCAGGCCCGCAACGATAGCGCCAACCCCCGCGCGCCCGACTCCCTGACAGACGTCAACGTGCTGGAAATTTCACCGGCCCGCTACCAATCCACAGACGCTTCCCGGGCATCCCAGGCCGAAGCGGACGCATGTGGTGCCTGGTCGCTCGACCATCATCAGGCAGAGGCCTTCTTTGGCCTGAGCGAGCAGCTTCCCGAAGGCCGGCTCCACGACTTCCACTGGCTGCCGTGCTCGATCAACGGCCGCCTGCAGGCCGAAGGCCGCGAGTGGACATTCGAGATCAACGGCGCGGGCACCAGCACCTGGCGCTCCGGTGAGGATGTCCGCCTGCTGGGGTGCTCGCGCAGCGCGTGCGAGCCACTGGTGATCCTCATGCCGGAAATCGTCTCCGAAAACTGAGCGGCGGCGGCGTCAAGACCAACTACCGGCTCTGCCAACCCATCTGCCGGTCGAATGACCCGCAACTTGAAATGTTACGCCAAACGTAATACGGTGCACGTAATGATCCAGTCCTTCCGCTGCCGGCACACGCAAGCGTTGTTCGCCGGGCGAAGCCCACGGCCGTTCCGCGCGATCCGCGAAGCGGCCGAGCGCAAGCTTCAGTTGCTGGACGCCGCGCAGACGCTTGACTTCCTGCGCAGCCCTCCGGGCAACCGTCTGGAAGCCCTGAGGGGAGATCGTGCCGGCCAGCACAGCATTCGCATCAACGACCAGTGGCGCGTGTGCTTTGTCTGGACAGGAACCGGTCCCACCGACGTCGAGATCGTCGATTACCACTGAGGTGCTGTCATGACCCGTCCCATCAATGCCATGCGTGCCATCCATCCCGGCGAGATCCTGCGCGAGGAGTTCCTGGCACCGCTGGGCCTGAGCGCCAATGCCCTGGCCATCGCCTTGGGCGTGCCGGCCACGCGCATCCACGAGATCGTCAACGAGCGCCGCAGCATCACCGCGGACACCGCCGCGCGCCTGGCGCGCCACTTCGGCGGCGATGCCGCCTCGTGGCTGGCACTGCAGAATGTCTACGACCTGAAAACGCTTGCCACGCTGGCCGAGATCGAGCGCACGGTGCGTCCGCGCGCGGCGTAGCCGGCGTAACACTGTGCCAAGCAGCACTTCCGAACCGATGGGCAGCACGTACTCGCTGGATGTCCGCACGCGCCAGCGCTAATGCGGCCTGCGTCGGCAAAGCCGCTGCTTCGCATATAGTTTTGAGGGGCGCCAGACGGCGCGAAGCATCAAGTTCCATCTCACTGACTGCGAGCCCGACATGCGCCCATGGATGATTGCCGCCCTCCTCCCCCTGCTGTCCGCCACCGCGCTGGCCGGCACCCCGCTCCCCAACGCCTCGCACGTTATCGTCCAGGGCGGAAACAGCCTTAACTCGATGCAGTCACACGGCTACGGCAACACCAGGCGGGCCACCATCGAGGTCACCGGCTCGCGCATGGACAGCGGGCGGTACCTGCAGCCCAGGATCGACTTCACCGAGCGGGTGTCGGCGGTGTTCGAGATCACGCGGTGAATCGACGGGTGCGCGACGAGCCGAGCATCGGCTCGGTCGACATGAGTGACATCGAGTTCCGCAGGCGGCGCCCCAGGTCGCAACCGGAAGACGCACACCCGTACGCGGGCCTGTGGTGGCGCATCGCACTTGGCATTTTCGTCGGCCTGCTGGCGCACAGCATCGTGACCGGCCTGTACGTGCGCTGGGAAATCTACAAAGGTCTCCAGGCTATCGGCGTGGAGTTCGACAAGTTCGAGAAAGAGATGAAGGACACGCTGGCAGCGCCACCTCCGGCGCGCCCGGCTACACCGCGCCGGCCACACCAGCGCACGCTCCGGCCGTTGGCTACCGGCGAACGCTGCGTCGATGGCAAGCGGTTCCGCGAAGTCCCGAATGGATGGGTGCAGCTGGACGAGCGTTGCCGCTGAAGTTGCGCGGGGCGACGATTTCAATCCTCAGCATCTCGATCCATCTTCCAGACCGCGCCATGCTCGATGCCCCAGATGGTGCCAGCAGGCGGCGTCATCACGAGCATCGGCTTACCGGCCCACAGGCTCCAGTGGACATGCGCTTCGGTGGGCACCGGATCCAGCAGGTGCGTGATCATGAGCGCACCAGGCTCTGGCCCCGTGGGAAGGCTGATGCAGGATCGCGTGAACGCGCGTTGCGATGTGACCGCCCCGCCCCGCACCTCCATCCGATACGTTCCGCCCACCGGCACCTCGTTGTCGCGCTTGGTGCCCGGCAGCAGATAGACGACCCAGTGCTCGATGGTATCGGGTGCTGAGGGAAGCACCACAGTGTTGTAATCCTTTGAACACGGCTCGAACGGCGCCGCCATCGCCGCATCGCGCGCAGCGACCGCGCCCGCCTCGTAGGGGCTGAGCGGCTCGGGAGCGTCGAACGCCGCAATGGGTCCCGGTTCGCCCGATGTGGACACCAGCACCCGGTACAGCGCGGCCGGCGTTTCGTCGACGAAGGTCACCGCGATGCCGTCGGCCCGCGCCTCGGTTACCCAACCCCTGACGCGACGGTCGCGCCTGGACTTGCGCTGTGCCATGAGGGCGTCGGTCGCCACTGCCGCTGCCCGGTCGTGCTCGAAAATTTCGCGACCAGTGCGTTCGGCGAACGCAATCGCGATGGCTTCCTCTTCCGGCGGGAGCGCCTGCGGCGGTGAGCAGCACCGCCCAGTGCGGCCCGAGGAAGTGCCTCATCAGATAACGCAGCGCGGCGGTGTCGCGCATGACCTCCTGCAGCGCGATCACGTCGAAGCAGCGGATCACTTCGGCAATGAGGGCCAGCGCCCGCAGGTTGCGCTTGGGGCTACCGGGGTTCTCCGACCAATCGGGATGGAAGCCACTGAACTTCTGGATGTTCCAAGTGCCAACGATGACGTTGGCATCGGTGCGGCGCGGCGGCAGCCCGGCCTGGGCGATGCGGCGGCGCAGGCGGACGATGTCTTCGGTGGTGGCGACGGAATACTGGGCATGGTCCATGGCCGACTCCCGTGCCTGCGGCGCTTCTGTCGGACAACGACGTCAGGTGGAGGGCACGGCCATTGCCGCACCCGCCGCATGTGAAGCCGGAGTCGCGTCAAGGCCTGAGCGGCGCCTGCGCGAATGCTTATACGGGTAAGCTACCGTGGCCGCGCGGGGAGCCGGTGGCCGACGCCGCGCGTCGGCATCGCATTGATGACAGGGGAATCCAGAATGTACAAGCAGATGGCAAGCGCCATGATCTTGTCGTGCGTGTGCGCGACCGCCATGGCCGATCATGGATTCGAACTGGTCTCCGCGATCGCTCCCGCGGCGATCGACGCCCAGGCGGTGGCGGTGGGCGACGTGACCGGTGACGGCCTCGACGACGTGATCGTGCTCGGCGGCGGCGAGTCCCACTTCCGGAACCGCGTCATCCTCTACGCCCAGACCGCGACCGGATTCGCGCCGCCTGTCGCGATCGACTACCACCCCGAGCCGACCGACTACTACGCCAGGGGCACCGGCCTTGCACTGGCCGATCTCGACGGCGACGACGACCTCGACATCCTCGTGCCTTACGGCGACTACCCGAGCGGCGAGTTGGCCGTGCTCCGCAATGACGGCGGCGCGTTCACGGTGGACGCATTTTTCACGACCGAGGTGCTGCGCGAAATGAGGTTCACCGATGTCAACGGTGATGGCCATGTGGACCTGGTGGGCAACGACAACTACGGCGGCATCGCCGTTCTTCATGGCGACGGCGAAGCCGGGTTCGGCCAGACTACCTGGCATGGATACAGCGCCTACCCTTCGATGTTCCAACTGACCGATATCGATGGCGACGGCAGGGAGGACCTCGTTTACCACGCCTGGGACGTGATCCAGGTCCGCCGCAACGAGGGCACGGGCTTTGCAGAGTCGCCCCGCACGCTGGCCGGGGCCAGCTTCGAAGACAGGTTTGCGGTGGCCGACTTCAGGGACAACGGCCGCATCGACATCGCACACGCCAAAGGCTCCTGGCCGACGTACTCGGTCTTCCTCCACCTGCAGGGCAGCGACGGCACGTACCGCTTGAAGCAGCCCCTTGGTGGCGGGAGACTGGTCACCGTCAACGAAGTGCTGGCCACTGACCTGAATGGCGATGGCCGCCAGGACCTGCTGGTCTTCACCCGGAGCTTCGACAGCGCACTGGTCGTCCGACTCGGGCGTCCGGGCGGTGGATTTTCTCCCGCAGTCGCACACGAGCTGGGCGACACCGCGAGCTACGCCCTTGGCGACGTCAACGGCGATGGCCACAAGGACATCGTGCTGCGCGAGGCCAATGGAAGCGTTTCCTACAGGGCCGGCCGCAACTCGTCGCTGGGGACCGACCTTGCGGTATTCACCGGCCTCAACGCAGGTGCGGCGGCGGTACGCGTGGAAAACCGCGGCACCTTGCAGGCCGGGGCCTACACGTTGACCTTCCGTCTCGAACCTCGCCTGGGGTCGGTCAGTGGTGGCACCCTCCCGGGCGACTGCACGTCCCAGGCTTGGAACGGCTACCTTGCGATCACCTGCCAGATGCCGGCGCTCGCACCTGGCGCGCACCACGAGCGCCAGTTTCCCTTCGTTCTCACCACGTCGGGCGCGCAGACCATGGTCACGGGCACCGCGCGCGTGCTCTACGACTGGCCGGAGCTCCGCGCGGACAACAACGTTGCGAGTAAGCGGGTGCTGATCGAAACGCCAGTCGCTCCGACAACGCGGCAGCCCAAGACGCGTATCCCAAGGCCCGGACTGCCGCCAGCCGCGCATAGGTGACCACGTCGCGCGAAACCACGGGAACGTGGCCCGTGAGGTGGCCGCGGCGTTGGTTACGCTTCAAGGGAGGCGTCGCTGCCGCCACGCCCTACCCTGAGGACTACACATGGATCGTCGCCGCTTCCTTGGCGTGAGTGGAGCTGCCGCCGCGGCGCCGATGTTGTCCGCACTGGGCACACCCGCCACGGCAAACGCCACCGCGAAATTGTTCAAGCACGTGAACTTTGCGTCCGACGGGCTTGGGCTCAGCCCCGCCGAGTACGCAACACTGCTCGGCGAGGTCGTGGCGCAGGACGGCTTCGAACCCGACTACTACTCACAGGGCGGCGTCATCCGCGACCTGGAGCGCAAGTTCGCCCGGCTGCTCGGCAAGGACGACGCGATCTACCTGCCCACCGGAACGCTGGCGAACCACCTCGCGGTGCGCAAGCTCGCCGGGGACGATCGTCGCGTGCTCGTGCAGGCGGAAAGCCACCTGTACAACGACAGCGGCGATTGCGCGCAGACCCTGAGCGGGCTGAACCTCGTGCCCCTGGCCGAAGGAGGCAGCACCCTTCCCATCGAGGACGTGGAGCACTGGCTGGCGCGCTCCGACACCGGCCGGGTCGAGACCCGCGTCGGCGTGATCGCGATCGAGTCGCCGGTGCGGCGGCGCCATCACGAAATGGCCGACTTCGATGAACTCACGCGCGTCAGCAGCCTTGCCCGCGAACGCGGGGTCCGCCTGCACCTGGACGGCGCGCGGATGTTCAACCTGCCGCTCCACTCGGGCAGGAGCCTGCACGAGTACAGCGCGCTGTTCGACACCGTGTACGTCTCGCTGTGGAAGCACTTCAACGCCGGGTCCGGCGCGATCCTCGCCGGGGATGCGGGCTTCATCGAGGGCCTGTACCACCAGCGGCGCATGTTTGGCGGCGCCCTGCCCCATGCCTGGCCGGCGGCCGCGGTGGCGTTGCGGTACGTCGACGGCTACCTGGAGGACTACGCGAAGTCCTGGCAGGTCGCTGACCGGTTGATCGCGCTGCTGCAGGAGGACCGCCGGTTCGCGTTCGAGAAGCTGCCGCAGGGCACCAGCCGCTTCTTCATGACCGTGACCGGAGTGGGGGCTGACCTGTTTCGCGACCGCCTCGCGCGCCAGGGCGTCGTGCTGTCGCATGGCCATCCGGACAGCGGCAGGTTCGCGATGCAGGTCAATCCGACGTTGCTGCGGGTATCGGCGGACAGCTTGGCTGGAACGCTCATCGAAGCAGCGGCGGGTTGATCTCGATCCGCGCAGATAGCCGTGCAGGATGACCGCCAGTCCGCCCACAACAACATCATCGACCCGTGCGTCATGGAGCGCGGCAAAGATCTGGCGGACGTCGAGGGCCATGCCTGGAAGCCGAGCCGGGCCGGGCTGACATCCGGCCAACAACCGCGCGCGTGGTCAGGCGTCGCTTCCATCGGACACGGAAAGCGCCATGAAGATCGTGACCGGCGCGAGCTGCCAGGGGCAAACGCCGCCGTGACCGCTCAAGGCGCGCTCACCCTCGCCGCTCCAGGTAGCGCGCCGCATCCTCCTCGTACAGATCGCCTCTCACACCGGCCTGATCTCGTCCAATCGGCCGTGGCGCCGATGCCAGTCCTCCAGGGATTCATCGGGAAAGCCGTCGAGGTGCACGTCACCCGGCCCGACGGGCACCTCCACCCAGTTCGCCTTCGACTGCAGCAGCATGTGCACGCGTTCCGTGGCACGTGGCAACGGAGTGTCGATGGCGGATGCATGCGGGTGCACCAGCTCCGGCCACTGTGGATCGAACAGCCACAGCGCGCTGCCGCAGAGCGTGCAGAAGTGCCGGCGCGCCGAGCTGACGCGGCAGCCGCCGGCGTCGTCATCGATCCGGGCCCGGTAGACGCCGACGTGCTCGCGGCCCTCGACCTCGAGCGTGTCGGCGCGCGCGCCGAGGTTCACCGCACAACCACCGCCTCCAGCGGTCTTGCGGCAGATCGAGCAATAGCAATGCAGGAACGGCGCCGGCGCGTACGCCTGGCAATGGAAGCGGACCTTGCCGCAGTGGCAGGAGCCTTCGAGGTCCATGACGGGCACTCCGGAACCGGGTCCGTCGACGCTAGTGCGACGTGCGTTCCAGCCCCGTGAGGCCGATGTCTTGGCTCAGCTGTACAACGCCGCGTACGCTGCCTCGTCCACTTGGCTCAGCCCCAGCCGGTCGAACTGCGCCCACATGCCGTGCCAGCGCGCGGCATCGCGCTGTACGGGGCTGACCAGCCGCGGGCAGGTGTCGGCGATGATCGCGTCCATCAGCGCCGAAGGCTGCGTGGCGCTGTAGCGGTACCACAGCGCCGCGGCCTGCGCCGGGTCGTCGCGGCACAGGCGCGCGCCCTGCCCGATCAGCCGGGTCACGGTGTCCACGACCGCCGGGTGCTCGGCCAGGAAGCCCTGCGAGGTGAAGAGCTCGAGCGCCGAGAAGTTGTGCAGGCCGACGTCGCCGGTGGTGATGAAGTGCGTGTCCATGCCCGCCAACCGCGCCTCGACGCCCTCGAAGTTGGCGAAGCACAGCCACGCGCCGTCGAAGCCCGCGCGCAGGTTGTCCAAGTGTTCGAAGCCGGCGCCTTCAATCTCGACCTGGGCATGATCGAACGCCGCACCCTGGCCCGTGCACCAGCGCGCGAGGATGTCCCGGGCGATCGTATCGGTGACACCACCGGCAACCGGCGATGCCAGCCGCACCGTGCCGCCATCCAGCAAGCGCCGGCCCGCGGCCCGCTGCAGCAGGATGCCGCCGTCGGTCTCGAAGAAGCAGCCCAGCGCCTTCAGCCCCGGGCGATGCGCGTCGATCATGTGCAAGGGCTCGTTGCACGCGAAGGCGACTTCGCCGCTGACGGTGGCGGCCAGGCCGTCGTAGTGGTCGTCGGGCACCAGCAGCTCGAGCTCGAGCCCAGTCTCGCGGTACCAGCCCAGATCGATGCCGGCGATCAGCGGCAGGTGATCGGGATTGAGGAACCATTCGAGGGAGAGCTGCAGTTTCATGGCCGGCCGGATGCGCGAAGGGGGCGACAGGGTAGCCGATGCGCGTCACCTTGACTGGCGTACCTGCGCCGACCAGACTTTGTCCACCGTAACGCCGTGCGTCGATGCCACCGGGAGGAATCCTCCCGGTATCCAGTCCGTCCACGTCGATCCTTGAGCCGTCCACAGCAGCGGTCACCTGGTTGCAGCGGGAGCCAATCGCTGCGCCGCGGCGGTGGCACCGCGAGGCAGTCCATGCGCAAGCAAGTCCAGCCCCCGTTCGTCGCAGGTGCCGATCCGCTGGCGCCCTTCAACACCGCCGACGCCGTTGAATACCTCAACCAGCTGGATGCCGCCGCCGCCGCGCAGCTCGTCGGCCAGGTGCCGGTCGCACGTGGCGTCGGCCTGCTCGAGCAGCCGGAACTTGTCCTGGCGCCTGCGATCCTCAAGCGCCTTCCGCAGGAACGCGCCAGCGCGCTGCTCGTTGCCATGGCCGACGACCGCGCCGCCGATCTCCTGCTGGCGCTGGACGCGCCGGACCGCACGCGCCTCATCGCCGCATTGCCGGAGTCGACGCAGCAGGCACTACGCGGCCTGATGAGCCACCCGGCCGGTACCGCCGGCAGCCTGATGACGACCGAATTCGTCAGCGTGCTGGCCGACCAGCGCGTCGAGGACGTGCTGCGGCACGTGCGCGAGGTTGAACACAGCCGTGAAACCATCTACGCGATCTACGTGCTCGACCCGGCAACGCGCGCACTGTTGCGCGTGGTCACCCTGCGCCGGCTGATCACCGGCGATCCCGGGGCGTCGATCCTCGACGTCGCCCAGGCCAATCCGCCCGTGGCCGTGGCACCCGACACGGACCAGGAGGAAGTCGCACGCCTCATCCGTCGCCACGACCTGCTGGCGATCCCGGTGCTCGACCCGCAGCGCCGCGTGGTCGGCATCGTCACCGTCGATGACGTGCTCGACGCGCTGATCGACGAATCCACCGAAGACGTGCAGCGGTTTGGCGGCGTGGAGGCGCTTGATCGCCCCTACCTCCAGATCGGCTTCGTGTCGATGATCCGCAAGCGCGCCGGCTGGCTGAGCGTGCTGTTCCTGGGCGAGATGCTGACCGCCAGTGCCATGCAGCATTACGAAGACGCGGTGGCGAAAGCGCTGGTGTTGACTCTGTTCATCCCGCTGATCATGAGTTCCGGCGGCAACTCGGGCTCGCAGTCCACGTCGCTGCTGATCCGCAGCCTCGCGTTGCAGGAGATCCGCCTGCGCGACTGGTGGCGCGTGGCACTGCGCGAAGTGCCGACCGGACTCACGCTCGGGAGCATCCTTGGCGTCCTGGGCTTCGCGCGCATCTTCATCTGGCAGACCGCGGGCCTCTACGACTACGGCCCGCACTGGATGCTGATCGCATTGACGATCGCCACGGCGCTGGTCGGCATCGTCACCTTCGGATCGCTCACCGGCTCCATGCTGCCCTTCATCCTGCAGCGCCTGGGCTTCGATCCGGCCAGCGCGTCGGCGCCCTTCGTTGCCACCCTTGTCGACGTCAGCGGCCTGGTCATCTACTTCAGCATCGCGTCCGTCATCCTCAGCGGGACGCTGCTGTAACGCCAGTGCGACACGTTCGATCAGAAGCGGTACGTCGCCGCCAGCCCGGACGTGGTCGGCATGCGCTCGGCAGGCACGATCACCACCTCGCCGCCCTTGCGCAGCACCAGTTCACCGAGGTCGTCCAGCATGTCGCCCGTGCCCGGGTCTGACATGTCGCCCGGCGTCACCGCTCCGGTCCCCGCATCGACCGTACCGGGCATGCGGTGCCCGGCCTGCAGGAGCAACGTGGCGATGCGGCCTTCCGCCGCCGCGCGTGCCGCATCGGAAAGATCACCGGTGGCCTGCTGCTTTGCCAGCGCCTCGCCGAACGCGTCCACCAGTCCGCCCAGCCGCTCGAGGTAGGTCGGCAGTACCTGCGACCACGCGCGTTCGCGCAGCTGCTCCGCACTCAGGTCGCTCGGATGGACATCGATGCCGGCCTCAAGCAGGTTCGGGTTATTGCTGACCTTGCGGAAAAGGTGATGGTGCTCAGGCAGGGCCGCGAGCAACAGCGGCATGCCGGTGGGTCGCGAATGGAGCTCGATGACGGCGCGGTCCACGGCACGGAAGAACCGCTCGGTGTCGGCCTCGATCGCGTCGCTCCTGACGTCGCTGCTGCCGTGGCGCCCCATCACGCCCGGGTCCGCGCGGCCGTGGGTCCGCGTGGCGCGGTCCCGTTCGGCGTCGATCCGGACGGCGTCCTCGAGGCTGCGCGGAACGCCTGCCGCCAGCGGAATCTCGTCCACCTGGTCGCGGTTGCCTTCGAACAGGCGCGCCTCGTTGCGGTCGATCGCAAGGATCTGGTAGCGGTCCGAGGATTGCATGATGCGCATCAGCGGCTTGGTGTGGAAGCTGTCCGCCACCACGGCGAACTCGGGAACCGCACGCTGCACCTTGTAGACGCGCACCCCATCCGCCGAGCCGAGAACGACCAGGCCGTCCAGGCTGTGCTCCCAGAACGCAGGGTCGTCGGCAAGTGCATGGAACGGCGCAAGGAGCGGTTCCACGTCCCGGTTCGGATACTCCCGACGCAGCGAATCCTCCATCGACTTGACGAGGTTCCGGAAGCGGATCGGGTCCTGTTGACGCTCGGGGAAGGCGCGATGGGTCGGCTGATACAGCGACAGGCACGGTCCCGACGTTTCACCCAGAATCAACTGCGGATAGTCATTTGCGAGTAGTTCCATCATTGCAAGCTCCTTGAGAATTGTCGGATGGCGGCGCAGCTCCAGATGGCGTGCGTACTGCGCGCGCGTTGAAAGTCGTGGGCATTGGAAGCGGAATGTCCAGTGACCCGTTTGGCATGGCGCCCACGCATGCCGGGGTCCGCCAGGCGGCGCGCAGGCGCCGGGCGCATGGGTCGGGTGTATCGCGTTGATCAAGCGGACCCTGGGCAAGGTGGGCGATCGGGCGCAGATATCGGCCGGCCTGCCAACCCGCAGGCTGCAATCTCGCCATGGCACATCCACATCTTAATGTGTAGCGACTGAAGCACTTGTTATCACACCTCCTGTGGCGTGATTCCGCGCGGAGCATTGGACTTGATCCATGGCCGGCAAGGTGGCCGCGGCGATGGTTATGCTTCATGGGAGGTGTCGCTGCCGCCACCCGCTGCCCTGAGGACTCCACATGGATCGTCGCCGCTTCCTTGGCGTGACTGCAGTTGCCGCAGCCTCGCCGGCATTGTCCGCGCGGGGCACGCCGGTCCCGGCTGGCACCGCCGCGACCTTGTTCAAGGGCTTGGACTTCGCGTCCGATGGCCTGGGGCTCACTCCCGCCGAGTACGCCGTGCTGCTGGGCGAGGTCGTGGCGGACCGCTTCGAACCTGACTACTACTCCCAGGGTGGCGTCATCCGTGAGCTGGAACGCAGGTTCGCGCGGCTGCTCGGCAAGGACGACGCCATCTACCTGCCCACCGGAACCCTGGCGAACCACCTCGCGGTGCGCAAGCTCGCCGGCGCCGACCGGCGCGTGCTCGTGCAGGCGGAGAGCCACCTCTACAACGACAGCGGCGATTGCGCCCAGACCCTGAGCGGACTGAACCTCGTGCCGCTGGCCGACGGCGCCAGCACCTTGCCCATCGATGAGGTGGAGCGTTGGCTACGGCGCTCCGACAGCGGCCGGGTCGAGACCCGCGTCGGCGTCATCGCCATCGAGTCGCCGGTGCGGCGGCGCCATCATGAGATGGCCGACTTCGATGAACTCACGCGCGTCAGCAGCCTTGCCCGCGAACGCGGGATCCGCCTGCACCTGGACGGCGCGCGGATGTTCAACCTGCCGCTCCACTCGGGCAGGAGCCTGCACGAGTACAGCGCGCTGTTCGACACCGTGTACGTCTCGCTGTGGAAGCACTTCAACGCCGGGTCCGGCGCGATCCTCGCCGGGGATGCGGGCTTCATCGAGGGCCTGTACCACCAGCGGCGCATGTTCGGCGGCGCCCTGCCCCATGCCTGGCCGGCGGCCGCGGTGGCGTTGCGTTACGTCGACGGCTATCTGGACGACTACGCGAAATCCTGGCAGGTCGCCGACCGGCTGATCGCACTGCTGCAGGACGACCGCCGGTTCTCGTTCGAGAAGCTCCCCCACGGCACCAGCCGGTTCTTCATGACAGCGACAGGGGTCGCGCCGGACCTCCTCCGCGAACGTCTTGCCAAGCAGGGCGTTGTGCTGTCTCGCGGCCATCCGGACATCGGCCGGTTCGCGATGGAGGTGAACGCGTCGCTGCTTCGGGTATCGGCGGAAACGCTGGCCGGGAAGTTCATCGCAGCGACTGTCGATGCCGGCATATAGCTTAATAACGCTTTGGCCTCCACCCGCCGACTACAGCAGGAAGCGGCCGCGGGTGGGGCCGGGCAGGCGCGCATCGCCGGCGGGGCGCAGCATCCTCACCACCTCCATGAGGTCGACCCACGCCTGGATCGGGTCTGCCGGCGCTGGCAGCCGCTGCACACCGCCCTCGCCCACCAGGACGACGCCGCGGCGATCAACCCCGGACTTCGTCGATGAGCGCTTCAAGCAGATCCTCCCGTTCGAACAGACGGAAATACGTCGTGAGTGCCTCGTGATCGAGCGATTCGTCGTGGGCGCGCAGCAGGGCGCGGATGTCGTCCAGGTCGCGGGTCCGGGTCGGATCATTCACGTACCCCTGGAGCTTGAACGCCACCAGACCCTCTGCGCTGATTACCCGCAGCCGTCCCATCGGGGTGTCCCGTTCACCGGCGGCCGCCAGCAACTCCCGGGCAATGGGACGGTGCGCGTACAACAGGTCGAGGCCTTCCTCTCCGCGCAGGTAATTGGCCGCGTCCACGCTGCGATGGACGCACTGGTAGCCCAGCTCCAGCAGGAGTCCGTGCAAGCGGTCGGCATCGTTGGCATCCACCAAAAAGTCGACGTCGCGCGTCGCACGGACGACATTGTGCGCGGCAAGCGCGAGCCCGCCGATCAGCGCCGGAGGCGTCTGCAGCCGAGTGAAGGCGACGAGGGCTTCCCTGATCTGGTCAAGCAGGCTGGCCATGCGGGCATCGTAGCGCAGCGGGCCGCCGCGGCGTCCAGCACGGTGGTGTCGCGCACATGCCAGGCCCGGCGTTGCAACCGTCCGTGATTTCGGGGTAGAACCCCCTCGCCCGCGCCAGCGCGTGCGGCTTGACCGGCCCCGGCAGCCGACCCCAGAATGCCCGCCGAAGGGGAGTAGCTCCCGACGTGCAGGCCGTCATTTCGAGCAGCGATGCTCCGGTCCCACGGCAGCCCAACGGGCTGTGAGCAAGACCTTCGCCGCAACGGCGAAGGTGCGTCCCCGGATCTCCGAGCAAGGGTTCCGTGCCGCCTGCGTCCGCGGCCGTCCTTTCCCCTGCCCGGAATATCTCGATGGAAACGATAGGCAATCCCTGGTTGTGGTCCGGCTTCGCCGGACTGGTGCTGGTCGCGCTGATGGTGGACCTGGTGCTGATGCGCCACGGCGGCGCGCACAAGGTCACGTTCAAGGAAGCGGCGTGGTGGAGCCTCGGCTGGGTCACCCTGGCGATGGCCTTCAATGCCGCCCTGTGGTGGTACCTGGGCCAGACCGCCGGCGCCGACGAGGCCCGCCGCGTGGGCCTGGAATTCCTCACCGGCTACCTGGTGGAGAAGGCGCTGGCGGTCGACAACATCTTCGTCTTCCTGATGCTGATGACCTACTTCGCGGTGCCCGAGGAGCAGCGCCAGCGCGTGCTGGTGATCGGCATCCTCGGCGCGATCGTGCTGCGCGCGATCCTGATCTTCGCCGGCGCCGCGTTGCTGGCCCACTTCCACTGGATGCTGTACGTGTTCGGCGCCTTCCTGCTGCTCACCGGCGTCAAGATGTGGTTCGCCGCGGGCAAGGAGCCGAACCTCGAAAAGAACCCGGTGCTGCGCTGGCTTACCGCGCACGTCCCCTTCGTGCGCCGCTACCACGGCAGCGCGCTGTGGCTGGGCAAAGGCCGCCGCCGCAAGTTCACCCCGCTGTTCATCGTGCTGGTGATGATCGGCATCACCGACGTGATCTTCGCGGTGGACTCGATCCCGGCGATCTTCGCCATCACCACCGACCCCTTCATCGTGCTGACCTCGAACGTGTTCGCGGTGCTGGGCCTGCGCGCGATGTTCTTCCTGCTGGCCGGCATGGCCGAGCGCTTCCACCTGCTGCCCTACGGGCTGGCGGTGGTGCTGGTGTTCATCGGCGCGAAGATGCTGCTGATCGACCTGTACAAGATCCCGGTGCTGTGGTCGCTGGGCGTGGTGGCGGCGGTCCTGGCCGGCACGGTCGCGCTGAGCCTGGCGCGCCCGCGGCAGCCGCATGCGTCGTGACGTCGCGACCGGACGCCCCGTCAAGGCGGCGCGGGGGCGTCCCGATCGACGCCGGTCGCGACCGGCGCCATCGCCTGGAACACGCCGTCGCGCAGCACCCAAGCGTGGCGCAGCGCGGCCGAAACGTGCACCAGGATGGTCGCGAACAGCGCATAGCCCAGCGCGCCATGCGCCCAGCGCAGCGCGGCATACAGCGCCGGATCCTGCACCGCGATCGGCGGCAGCACCCAGTCGCCGGCCATGCGCACCGGATCCCCGGCGGCCGACAGCATGGCCCAGCCCAGCAGCGGCATCGCCAGCATCAGCCCGTACAGCAGCCAGTGCGAAGCGTGCGCGGCCCACTGCTGCCAGCGGGGCAGCGAGGCCGGCAGCGGCGGCGGCGGGTGGCGCAGGCGGTGCACCAGCCGCAGCACCGCCAGCACGAGGATCGCGATGCCGAGTGGCCGGTGCAGGTCCAGCAGCCACGGCCGCCCCGACAGCGATGCGACCATCCCCGCGCCGACGAACAGCATGGCCAGGATCATCAGCGCCATCGCCCAGTGCAGCGTGCGCGCCAGCGGATCGAAGCGCCCGGAGGCGTGCGCGGCGTGCGCGGCTGGGGTGGTGTCGGACGGGGTCATGGGCGCGGCTCCGGACGCGTGGCCTGGTCGGCTTCGCCCAGCGCGATCTCGCGCTGGCGACGGTTGAACGAACGTGCGTACACCGCCGAGCGTGCCGAGAGGATCGGGTCGGCGGAAGGCTCCACGCCGGCCGGCAGCACCAGCGGGTCGAAGTTGATGTCGCGGCACGCCCCGGTGGCCTGCGGCGTGGCGGCATCGAGTTCCAGCACGCCCACCACCACCTGCTCGCGATCCTCCGGCCATGGCCGCGAGGCATCGTCGACGACATCGCCCGGTCCGGCCAGCGTGGCCACCATGTCCCAGCGCACGGGCCCGGCGGCCAGGCGGCGCTCGAACTCGGCGGCGAGGAAGTCGGGGCCGGACGCCACCCGCGCCTCCGCGTCCAGCGCCACGAACGGTGCCTGCGGCCGCATCGACCAGCGCACCGCGCGCCGCCGGCCGTCGGCGGCCACGAAATGGAAAGCATTGACGCTGTTGTACTGCGTGTTGGCCCAGCTGTCGGACCACGGCGCCGACTTCGCCCAGGCTTGGAACGCCTGCGCACGCGGATGGGCGTCGAGGAAGGCCGCCACCGCCGCCGGATCGGGCTTGCCGGTGGCCGGATCGGGCGCGTTGGCCACCACGTGGCGGTGGAACTCGCCCGGCGTGGCCACGGCCATGAATGGAAAGCTGTTCATCGCCATGCGCCACTGCGTCCCGCCGCGCCCGCCGATCTGCAGGGCCAGGCTGCGCACGCGGGCCGCGGCATCGTCGCCCTGAGGATCGCCGCCGCCGATGGACAGCCGCCCGGTCACGGCCACCGGTCCGCCCGCGAAGGCCTCGGCGCTCGACAGCGCGCGGCCCTCGGACGTGCCGGTGAAACGGCCGCTGACGCACACGCCCTTGGGGTGGGCGCGCCGGAACCCGGGGTGCGCCGGCCCGCCGGCTTCCAGGGTGTCGAGGAAGCGCTGCGACGTCAGCCGCTCCGGGCCGATCCAGCCCGCGGTCCAGGCAAAGGCCGCCGCCCCGACCAGGGCGATCGCGGCGATGCCGGCCAAGGCCGCGATCCGCCGCCCCGGCACGCCGCCCGCCTCCCGCGCCCCGGCGCGTTCGGGCCGCTCCGGGCCCGGTGGCCGTGGTTGCTGCGGATCGGTCATGTCCGGCTCCAGGATGCGTGCGCACGGATAGTATGCGCCCCCATCCGCTCCAGGTAGCGCGCCGCCTCTTCCTCGTACGGTTCCAGCCCCGGCGCCAGGTGCGGCAGCAGCAGGCGCAGCCAGGCCCGGGTCGCCAGCCGCGTCTCGCGCGGGCAGCCCTGCGCGCGCGCCGGCGTCAGGTCGCCCGCATCCACCATGCTGGCGAACGCGGCCGGGTCGGTGCCGTAGATCAGGCACTGCAGGTTGAAGTAGCGCTGTTCGCCCAGCGCATGCTCGTCGGCATAGGCGTCCAGGTTGTAGGCGCCGGTACTGCGTGACAGCAGCCAGTCCGCCGCCATGCGCAGGTTGCCGATCACCTGGTCGGAGGTTTCGTCCAGACCGGCGAAGCGCAGCATCAGGATCGCCGCCAGCTGGTCCACGGCATCCTCCTGGCGGCCGGTCACCGGCAGGTCCAGCAGGTCCACCAGCGCGTGCCCGGTTTCGTGCAGCACGATGAAGCGGATGTTGGCGCGTACATAGCGGAACGCGTACCCGTCATCCAGCCCACCCTGGTGCTGCTGGGCCCAACCACGCTCGTAGAGCGTGTGCAGGGTCTCGTAGCACAGCACCACCTCGGTGTCGTCCGGGCGGTAGAAGGAACCGAACTCGCCGCACTCGGCGGTGACATAGCGCAGGCGTCGCGGGAGCACGAACATGCCGTCCAGCGCCTGCACTTCCGGCAGGCGGCGCAGGAGGTCGGCGTCGCGCACGCGGACGTAGGTCTGTTGCAGGCCGGCCGACTGCGGCGGCGCGTAGGCGTACTCGAACGTCGGGGCCGCCGGTGCGGCCACGGAACCTGCCGCCCGCTCCTTCGCGCGTACCAGCGTGCGCGGCCAGACACCGGCACGTCGGGGCGGCGCCATCCGGTGCTGCGCCGTCTCGCGCGCGCCCTGGTCACCCGCCACGGGGCCGGGGCCGCCGGCACAGCCAGCGGCCACCGACAACGCCGCCAGCAGCAGCGCGATCATTCTCATCAGTCCGATCAGAGCATCCCCTCCGCGGTCCTCCCGCGAGTATGCCCGCCGCTCGAGGATCCTGGAAAGGAAGCCAACACAGCGACCGACGCCCCTTCGGGGCCGGTCGCGCGGCCCGCCAAGCCAGAACGGCCCTGCGCAGTGGGCTGTGCTCGCTACGTGATGCCCTGTCGGTTTCCAGCCGCGTTTTGCGGTAGATGACCGTCGGCCCACCGTGGGCGACCGCTCCCGCACCGCACACAACAAAAAGGAAATGCGATGAAAAGAAAGTTCGCTCTGATGACCGTCCTGTGGCTGGCGATCGGAGGCACCGCGATGGCCGCCCGGCCCGGCCCCCCGGGCATCGGGTTTCCCCCGACACAGGCTGAAACGGAAGCGCGGCTGCAGAACCTGGAATCGCTGGTGGACCAGCTGCAGCAGCGGGTCCAGTCCCTGGGCAGCGAGAACCAGATCCTGCGTTCGAACCTCGCCAACATGCTGGCGATCAACGATTACGACTTCGGCTGGGCCGCCGGCGGGAACTGAGTCGCCGCGCTGGCATTCACCGGGCTCGGCGCAAGCCGCGCCCGGGTGGGCCGCGTCGGGGTGGCGGGCGCAGGGTCTGGTGCCTACGGCTACCTTCAGCCTCCGTGGTGCGCCTACAGGATGATGACGGGCGAGAAGCGGACCTTCCCCAACAACACCACGCTGTAGCTCACCCGATGCAGCCAGGCGTCGGTGTCGCGGACGGCGACATCGACCTGTATGCCGCTGAACAGGCGGTCCAGCGGGACGTTGTTGAACCCGGTCGCGGGCGAGAACGGGTTGGGACGCCAGCGGTCGACGGCGAATCCGGAGTTGACCGACTGATGCTCGTTGAACATCGAGCCGAGCGCGGCGAAGGGGGCCCATTGCTCCACTTCGAACAGCAGGTTGTAGCTGCCATTCGATCGAAAGTGGATGCTTCGATCATGGGCTTGTCCTCGTGCTCGATGGTCCTGGAGCACACGCAATGGCCGGAATCGCCATCGTCCAGGCGCACGCCCGCCATTGGCGTGGGGCGCACGCTGGCATAGGGCCGTCCGTTGAACAGCAACTCGCGGTCGTGGATGGAGAAATGCAGGTGGTCGAGCACCGAATTCCCCGTATCGTCCATGTAGCCGAGCCGAGCCGGCTGCCGGCCTGGACCTGCATGCCCTGCGACACCGTGATCTTCCGCGGCGCACCTTCCATGTGCAGGTACTGGGAGCGGAACCGGGTCGTGTCGGCGCTGTTGTCCGGGTCTGCGTGATGGATGTAGACGGTGTTCGAGCTGCCGGAGTCACCGGTGTCCGCCAGGTCGTAGACGTAGTCGACGATGCCCGCCCGTGCCGCAAGCACCGGCGTTCCACCGCTCTCGTTGTCGTAGGGCACGTACTGGCGATAGCGGGTGAAATCGATGGCGAACGCATCGTCGTCCACGTGGGTGAACTGGTTGAAGTAAAAGCCGCGTATCCCGAACCCGCAGTCGCGGGTCGAAAAGAGGAACGTCAGCGCTGCCGCCGCGATGCCGCCGAAGATGAAGCCGCCGCCCGCGGCCGCGGCCAGGATCGCGGCCTGCTGCCCGATGTACTCGTTGAACCCTCCCGCCATGAAGCACTGGCCGTGCGGCCATGGCGCGGCCAGCTCGAACGGCAGCGCCTGGTTCTTCTGGAGCACGGCTGGACGCCAGCGCTCCAGCCACAGTGCGTTGCCGGCGGCAATGGCCACGCCGTCCCACTGCCAGCCGCGCGGCCCCCGCACAAGCAGGAAGATGAGCGGCCCGCTGAACCACTTGCCGCGCCAGCCCTCCGTCTGCAGATAGCGCTTGGCGCCCGAGCCGAGCAGCGTGCGACGCACCTTGACTTCGCTGGCCGCAAGATCGGTCCACAGCGCCTCGACCAGGTCGTCCGCCTCGAACCAGGTGTGTCCGCCGACGGTCCCGACGGCGAAATGGGTGCTCGTCAGCAACGCCTGCAGCCGTCGCACGTCGCCGCGCTCCAGCGCATCGGCCAGCATGTCGGCCAGTTGCCGCTCGTCTGCGATGAACGCCGTCGCCGGGGAGGCCATGCGCAGCAGTTCGCGCCGCGCCAGTTCGGCGGCATCGTCGGTCCGATGGGAGGCTTCGTGCCGCATCGCCCGCCGATAGAAGTCCGCGGCCTCGTCGATGCGTCCGGAACGGTGGGCGAGAAGCCCCGCCTGGAAGACGGCGTTGGTGTCCTCCGGCGCATACCGGGCCAGCTCCTGCCAGACGGCCAGCGCGGTATCGACATCGCCCAGCGAAGCCGCCGCGTGGGCCTTGTGCCGCAGCGCACCGGGCACCAGATCGCGCACCTCGACCAGGTGCCCGGTCGACTGAGCGTGTTCCAGGACCGCGTCGTAGGCGGCCAGTGCCTGCCTGAATTCGCCGTCTCGCAGCAGGTTGTCGGCCGCCCACAGGCGGAATACTGGCGCCACCGGGGATTCCAGATCGCGCCCGGCCGCGGAGTCCAGCGTGGCGTTGGCACGCGAGCAGAACGGATCCCGGCGGCACTCCAGGACCTGGGCCGACAACCGCGACCACTCATGCGCCGATTTTTCATCGAGCGCGGCCGGGCGTGGATCGGGATTGCCCCGGTCGGTCATCACGGCCTCCCCCGGCGAATCGCGGACGTTGACATGGGGATGTCCTGGTGGCGTTGCCAGATGCGCTACCAGATCAAGGCCGCTGCCCGTCCGGGGCGGACAACAGCGGTGCGCGCCGCTACCTCCACCTCGGATCTTCGCCCAGCTCCGGCGTCGACTCCCGCAGAATCTCCAGGAGGCTGGATCGTGGCGATGTTGCGGATCGCTCGCTGGGCCGAGGGCACGCCTCTCGGCCCGATCAGCCAGACCCGGCTTCGACTCCAGTCAACGGCTCATTCCTGTCCCACCGAATGGCAAACTCGTGGATCGGTGCTAACTGCGATCATGCGAAAGCGGCCTGATCGGGCTGTCACGCAGCGCCAGCCTTTCTGGTGCAAGCGCGCCGCTGCGCCAGGCCAGCTCCACCATTTCCTCGAAGAAGTCGATCTTCACGCCTGCGCTTAGACCCACCCATGCCATGAGCTGGGCGCGCTCGGCATCTGCGAAGCTGAATTGCAGCGAAGGCACGGGGTCAGGGGTCACGAACCACCTCCGTGTCCGGCGGCCAGGATCTGCTGGAGCTTGTCGATATCCTCCAGGTCGCGCGCACGTCCCGATCGGCGTTTCATCTCGATCAGGTGGGGAATCGACGCGATCCGGACCTCGAGTCCATCGAGGTCCTTCGCGACGGCATCGGCCAGGAGGTCGCCGAACCCGATCGGCTCGTCGATGAAGACGTCCACCGAGCGCAGTGGATTCGCAGGATCCCACAGCGGGAACACGACCATGTTGCGGTTGCGGAGCCAGTCCAGGCGCGTGTCCTCGTCCGCGAAGTCGTCCATGGCCACCGGCAACCGCGGCTGCAGGCCGATCGACGCGAGCGCGCGCATGCCACGCCCGGCGTTGTCCGGAGACAGGCCGATCGCAAGGTCCAGATCCGCCGTGGCGCGCAGATAGCCGTGCAGAATGACCGCCAGTCCGCCCACCACGACATAGTCGACCCGGGCGTCATTGAGCGCGGCAAAGATCTGGCGGACGTTGAAGGCCATGCCGCGAGTCTAGCCGGACCGCGGTGCGTCAGTCTCCCGCGGAGGCGCTGGCGCCACGCCTGCGCCCCGATCGTCCGGAACACCCTGCTCAAGGCATTAAGCTGCTCCCCGGCTGGATAGCACGTCACAATCGCGCCAAACCATGCCCAACGCGACGTCTCCAATGACCCGTCGCCCGCTCCGCCACGCCGCCACCCTGTCCGTCCTGTTGCTGCTCGCCGCCTGCGGCGGCCCTCCGCCCTACAGCGGCGGTGACGTGGCCGAACTGCAGCGCATCGAAGTGACGACGGGCGAAGGTACTGCCGCTGCTGACAGGCGCTGACTGAAGCGTGGCGAATCGCGATCCGAGCACGCGCCAAGCCGTGATCAGGCAATCGCGCTCGGACATCGCCACCGCAACGCCACCGCCTCGCCGTTCGGGCAGCTCGTTCGCGAGAAGTCGGCCGCGCTGTCGCTTCCCATGCACCGTGTGAAGAAAGCGGCGGATTACACCCTCACCCACCGGAAATACGAAGCGATTCAAACCCTTGTACCATCCGGCGCAAGGACGACTTACGCAGACACGGAGTTCCGCGATGAATGCGAACTACTCCAAAAGTGCATTTCTGCACAGGCAAGTCAGGCGGGCACTTCAATCGGGACGCTACTTGCCCGGCCAGCGGATTGATCCGGCCATGCTCGCCACGGAGTTCCGGACGAGTCCTACGCCTGTTCGATTCGCACTGTATCGGCTGGTCGGAGAGGGTCTGCTCTCCGACCACTCGCGTGGCGGCCTTTATGTCCCGCTGCCCACTGAAGTCGCTCTGCGCGACCTCTACGACTGGATGGAGCGCCTGTTGCTGATGGCGTGCGACATCGGTGTCGCCACATTCGCCCCGAAGACCGGAATCCTGGAGCTCTCATCTGCCAACGATGATGTGGTGAAGCTGACGTGGCAACTGTTCGATGACATCGCACGTGCGACAGCACACCGGCCCCTGCACCAGGCCGTAAAGCAGGCCAACGACCGGCTGGCACCGATACGACGCGCAAAGAAGGGACTGTTCGAGGACACCTTCGAAGAGCTGTCCGTACTGAACCGGCACTGGCAAGTGCGCGATATCCCGGCCCTGAGGTCTGCATTGCACGACTACCACGAGCGCCGCAAGCAGCTTGTTCCGTGCATCGTGGCGTTGCTGAGCGAGGGCCGTGACCACCTTCACTGAATCTTCCGCCTACCCGTTCTGCCTGCGCAATCGACAACGCAGGCGACTCGCTCCAACGCACACGGTGTGGCTCACGCCGAACCTGTATTCGGCCTTTCAGGATGACTGTCACAGTCCTGATTTAATCATCGAGCTACAGCGCAATAATCATTTGAGAATCAAGTTCCCCGGCCTCTAGGTTGTGCATGTCATGGGACGTCCATGACGCAATCCAAAGGAAGAAGTGATGAATACCAACGAAGACACCCGCGTCAACGCACCGGAAGAGGTCATCGCGCTGGGAATTGCCAGCGAAGAAACCAAGGGCGGGCCGCTCTCGGGAGAGTTCATCGGCGGTAACACCGCCTTGGGCATTTCCGAAGAGTGAGTGCCGACCATCAGTAACGCGAGGTCGTTCAGATCAGGAGATCCAGCATGGATACCACCAGAGAGCACGTTCCCCAGATCGACACAGCGGAGGAGCAGGTCATTCTTCTCGGTACCGCAAGTGTCGAGACCAAGGGCCTGCCAGGCATGGGCGAGGTCATTGGAAAGCCCGCCCCGCCAGGTATTTCGCAGGAGTGAATCAAAGGGACGCATCGACGCGGTGCGTCCCTCTTCCCTATCCGGGTACTGAGTATGTCCACGTATGTACTGCGCGACGACCTCTCATGCTGTCAGGTGGCCGAGCAACTTGTGCTCCTCGACGTCGGAAACGATCAATACTTTCGCCTGCCACATCAGATGGAACGGGCACTGGTCGCGCACTTGAGCGGCGATTCAGATGGGGACATAAGCGAGCTGATTGAACGGAGCATTCTGGTCGCCAAAGAGGATGCGTCGACTCAAGCGCGGCCAAGGGCAGAGCCTGTCGCACGTAGTGCCATGGAAGCGCCGCCGTCACAACAATCGACATCCGTCCGGGAAATTCTGGACGTCCTTGCGATCGTCATGACCAGCCGGGTGGAGCTGAAGTTCTCAGCACTCAAGACCATTCTTGACTCTCTCACCACGACTAGCCACATCAGGACGGCATTATCTGGGGTGCCGCGGGAGTTGCTGGAGAAACAAGTTTGGGACGCGGCTGCCACATTCCGGCAAGCACGCCTGTACGTACCGGTTGGGATGACTTGCCTGCTGGATGCCATTGCCATGACAAGGTTTCTTCGCAAACGGAAACTCCACTCGAACCTTGTCTTCGGAGTTGCACTTGATCCCTTTTCCGCGCACTGCTGGGTGCAAACAGCCGATACTGTCCTGAATGACACCGTCGGCAATGTCCACGCTCATACGCCCATACGGGTGGTGTGATGTACCGCTACATCGTCTTGTTCGGACGCAGCTGCAAGGGTGAACGCTCTGCCGTCGATGAGGCGCTGCAAAATATCGGGCTGCAGACACGACTGGACCACGGTGGCGGCATCCTGTACGTCACGCCGGACACGCCCGTATTCCGCCTCCCATCCAATGGCGGCACTCTCATCGGCCACGTCTTCTCGCACGATGGCCGAAGTCTCATGGACGACGCCGAACTGCTCGGCACCTCGTCTCGACGCAAGGTCGCGCATCACGTCCTCGACAAGTACTGGGGTGAGTACCTGCTCATTCAAGAACCAGCCGACGACACAGAGGCCACGATGATCATGCGCGATCCGTCTGGCGGCGTCGGTTGCGTTTACTCGCTACGCGACGGTTTCGCAACCTCTGACATCTCGGTCGCAAGCCGCGCAGGCCTTTACGCCAAAGTAGTCGACTGGGGGTCCATACACGGCAGCCTGCTCTATCCGCAGCTCAAAACAGGGCGGACCAGTCTTTCCGGTCTGCAAGAACTCTTGCCAGGGTGCCGACTTCACATACGGGAGCAGGCAGCGACTACGGAGGAGATGTGGTCCCCGTGGGAATTCGTGTCGCCGCAGCGGCGGCACATTGATCAGCGCGAGGCACAAGCCGACGTTCGACATGCGGTCTCGTCCACTGTGAAACGTTGGGCTGAAACGGACGAGTCCGTTCTTCTTGAACTATCTGGCGGACTCGACTCTTCAATCGTGGCGGCCTGCCTGCTCGAGGTAAACGCACGCGTGGCCTGCTGCAACCTAGTCTCACCTGTGCCGGGTGCCGATGAGCGGCGCTATGCCCGGCTGATGTCGGATCTGCTGCGCACTGAGCTTCATGTTGCGACACTTGGATTCGAGAACACGCGATTCCATTTCCCCCCACCGCCACATGCGTTTGCCCCAAGCACATGGTTCCTTCAGCACGCATCCGACGAGTTGAACGAGTCGATTGGCAGCCAGTTGGGCGTGAAGAGCTTCTACTCGGGAGGAGGTGGAGATACGGTTTTCGGCTACACCAGGACCGCAGCCCCTGCAGCGGATGCCTTCAGGGAGCTCGGAATGGTCGCCGGCATCAAGGCGATCCACGATCTCGCCGAGCTCCACCAATGTACGTTCTGGAAAGCAGGCAGGTTGACGCTGAAGAAACTGGCCCTCCCCCCAAAACCCCCGCGTAGCGCAGACCGGTCGTTCGTAGCAAAGATGCCAACTAAAGATGCGGTCGCACTTCACCCGTGGCTTGCAGCGCCCGATGACGCGCTGGCAGGAGATCGTGAGCGGATTTTCGATCTCGCCGGTAATCAGGTCTTTAGAGATGGAGTGTCGCGTGGGGCGAAGCGGCAGCTCCGAATGCCGCTACTGTCCCAGCCCGTCGTGGAGGCGTGCCTGAAGGTGCCGAGCTGGATGTGGATCACCGGCGGTCGGAACCGCGCCCTGGCACGCGACGCGTTTGCGGAGATCCTCCCCCCAGCAGTCCTGTACCGGCGCAGCAAAGGCACCTTCGTGAACTACTGTGGAGCAGTCTTCCGCCGCAACAGGAGCCAGCTGAGGGACTACCTGTTGGCCGGAGAGCTCGAAGGACATGGGCTTCTCGACGCCGATGAACTGCGGCGCTTCTTCCATCGCGACCTAGCGGCCCGCGACGAATCCTTCATGCGGATCTTCGACTTGTGCGCGGTCGAAAACTGGGTCCGCCACCAGCATTGAAGCTGCTTGACTACGTCATGGGGAAGTGTCCGCGAAGCTCCCCCTCATCTGCCTCCAACGCTCGTACTGCGCCTTCTTTGAAGCGTCCGGGTCCTCATGACCCTGGAGCCAGAACCTGAACCAGTCGACATTCCTCTCATACGCGGCAAGCTTGTGTCTGGGCTGAAATTTCTGGTGTGGCTCGTGCGGAAAGACATACAGATCAGCCCGGTCTGACCGCAGCAACGGAATCACGTAATCAAGCGCGTACATGTATTCCTGCTCCGAATGCTGGAAGAGGATCGGCGTCTTGATCCTGTCCAGCTTGAACACTGGCGAAAGTACCTGCCAGCGCTCCGGCGTATCGCTTGGTGCTCCAAGACCCCACATGTCCCGTAGTCCGGCAAGAAAACCCTCGCCCTTCAAGCTCCCGATCAGATAGTAGTGCGGTGACGCCACCGGGTTTGCAATCGATGCAACAGTGATCACGTCTGACTCGGTGACGGCCCAGAAGGTCGTTTCCCCGCCGAAGCTCAGCCCGCCCATCCCCACACGCGCCCGATCCACCTCCCCCTCTGCGGCCAGCAGGTCGATCACGCTCTCCACCGCTGCCAGCCCCTGCCCGTACCGCTCGAGCGGATCCATGGTGTAACCGGGGAACGCATTGATGCAGAGGGCCGAGATGCCCGCTTGCGCGAGGGAGGCCAATGGCCACTCATCCCCTACTCCACCACGCACAAACCCTGCACAGCTGTAGTAGGTCACGAAGAGCGGAGCCGGGCCGTCCTCTCGCCTTCGCGCCGAGTAGAACTGACCCGTGAACTGCCGCCCTTTTGCGTCCGCCCATCGCAACAGACGCGCTGGCGCGACTCGCGTCAGATCCATTCCGAGTGCCGCGTTGGGATTGAACAGGACGTGACGCTCTCCGGTCTCGAGATCGATCCTTTCCAACTGCGGCGGACGATCGGCCCCGGCCGCCACGCATACCAATGCAGTGGCCGACGCACCACAGTGCGACGAACTATCCCGCCCGCCGCTGAGCAATCCCTGGGACCGCAACACCGCAAGCACATCGCCTGTCTCGACATTCCAACGATGGATCGACTGTGCATGCCCCTGGGCAGGGTCGGTCACCGTGAACAAGACCTCATCGTGCCCGGGGCGCCACTGGATTCGGGTGATGGCCCTGCCCGTGCACAGCTCGGAGACGCATTTGACAGCTCGCCGCGCATCGGTGCCGGGGAGCATCGATAACCGGATGTCGGGCCGGTACATCTGCCCGGTGCCATCACCAACGCGCGTCAGCAGAGCGATCCTGCCGCCCTGCGGCTCGCGCTCGGACTTCCACGGATCACCTTCCACGACCCCCGTGCCTGGGGCCGCCGTGGCATTCGTCAGGGCGTCCGGACTGGGCAGTGCCCGCCTTTCACCCGTCGCAAGTTCGAGTTCCATCCACCGATCCGGCGTTCCGGCCATCAGCGCGGCGCGATCGAACCACACATTGCCGAAGCGCTGGGTCGCCAGGCGACCCTCGACGTTGCCGGAGCGGAAAAGGCCTTGGCCGACAGGGACGGTGTCGTCGATGCGGATTCCCTGGTCGTACTCGGCCTGCTCGGCTGCAATGACCGCCTCGCGACTCGCGCCAACGCTGTATCTGAGAACCCGACCGCCCTCAACCAGCGAGAAGTCGCGCACATCCGCTGCATCCAGCGTCATGGGCGCTGCGCCCGAGCCGTCCGCCGCCGCGCGCCAGACGTCGATCCTTCCGTCGATCAACGCGCGGTAGTAGATCCAGCGCCCGTCGGAGGACCAGGCCACGGGCGCCGGCAACGATCTTCCCGCCGAATCGCGCAGCGGAACACCACCGTCTGCGACCCGACGAGGCAACGGGTCGTCCAGGGCCTGCACGTACCACACGGTGTCGTAGGTGTTCCGCTCAACCGATGCCTGCTCGACCCGAAAGGCCACTCTGAGGCCGTCCGGCGACATCGTTGGACTGGCGATATCCACCACTTCCAGCAGTCGCCTGGGCGGGACGTCTTCTGCATGGGAAACAGCTGCTGAGACAATCAGGACAGTTGCTGCCAAGAGGCGCACAACGGCGCAATACGATATGGACACGATCATCTTCTCCGCTCCTTCCAGAAATGCCGGCTGCGACTGCAATCGCGAGTCATCACCAGCGCTTGGACACGGACAGACTCAGGAACCGGCCGATCGGCGAGTAGTTGGTCGAGTCATAGGGCGCTGCATAAAGCGGCGACGTCACCTGGTACGACGGCGGATCTCGATCGAGCACGTTGTCGGCCGAGAAGGCGAATTCGAGCCCGGACCAGCCATCACCACGCGTACCGGTGGCGTAGCGAAGCGCCGCATCGACAGTGGTTGACGAAGCGGATGTCACATCGTCGAGCCGATTCGTCACGCCATCCCGATGGTTGGCAAAGAGTGACGCAGTGAAGCCGCCTTGGCTCCACACGCCACCAATGCGGGCACTGATTCGGGGCGGGTTGAACAACGTGCCCGACAACGCATGCTCTTCCTGAGTGGGGATGGTCTGCTGCGTGCTGTCCAGCCAGCTCACCGAGCCCCGCAACGTCAGCGTCCCTGGCACCAGTGCCACCCGATACGACCCGGAGAGGTCGGCACCTTGAATGTCCTGCCGGGCCACGTTGACGTACTGCGTATAGATGATCGCCACCACGTCCGCAGGGTCGTATGGAACGCCGACGACGTTCTGGAAAGCCTCGGCACCTGCAATCACGTCCGCCTGCTGCTGCTCCGATGGCGAGAACTCGACGAACGGCGCATAGATCGCGCTGATCAACGCCTGACTGGGGTTGGTGATCGGCTGGATCACCCGATTGTGGTAACCCACCCGGAACCAGGTCAGCTCAAGCTCCAGGCCGCTCAGTGCCTCCGGGTGGTAGGCCAGCGACACCGAGCGGGTGCTGGCCCGCTCCGGCTCCAGATCCGGGTTGCCGCCGTCCATGACCAGCACGGTGGCCTCGGCCGGATACCCCACTCCGCCGAAGCTGTCCGGACGCATCAGCCACGCATAGGCGGGATAGTGGCGTTCCAGGAGCGTCGGCGCCTTGAATGACCTTCCCCACGACGCCTTGACAGTGACGTCAGGGGTGGGTCCATAGAGCACACCGAGTTTTGGCGTGGTGACACGCCCAAAGCTGCTGTAGTCCTCGCCACGCGCCGCGGCGGTCAATGACAGGCGCTGGACGCCATCAACCTGCTGCTCAGGCCCCACCAGCGGCAGGTTGACCTCCGCGTACGCAAATCGGGCACTCTCGCTTCCCCGTATCGGCTCCGTGCCGGAAATGCGATTGACGTTGCGGAACTCGTTGCTTCGGTAGCCGACGCCGGCGGCGAGGCGCGCATCGCCGCCAGGCAACTGGAACAGCGGCCCCTCGGCACCAATCTCGTAGGTCCGGCTGTCATTGCAATAGCAGTCGTACGTTTCGCTCGACCCGCCTGTGCCGCTCACCGTCCACAGCTGGCGCTGGTCGTGGCTGTCGCGGCCGGACGTACCAGCGAGCGACATGGTCCAGTCGTTCGGCAACCAGATCTCGATACTGGGCGAGACCAGCGTCGTGACCGTGTTCGACGTAACCCGGCTGTTGCGGCCACTCCAGTTGTACAGATGCGACTGATCGCGCTCGGAGCGAAGCGCATCCAGGCGCAGCTCGAAGGCATCGCCCAGTGACTGGTGTGCACTCAGCAGGCCGCTGCGCAAGTCGCTGCCCGGATAGAGCGTCGACGGGTCAACGAGCTGTTCGGTGTAGGACCGCTGGCTGCTGTAGATCGGATCGACCGAACCATCCTTGAAGGTCGCAATCAGCCCGCCACTGGTCCACGTGGTGCCGGCCGTGACGTTGTACTCGCGGGTGGTCAGTCCGCCCTGCGTCGCCGTTCCAAAGCGCGTACCCACGGCCACGCCGTCGTACTCGCGCTTCAGCAGCACGTTCCCCACGCCTCCTACCGCATCGGAGCCGTAGATCGCCGAAGCACCATCCGCGATGATCTCGATGCGCTCCACCGCCTCTACGGGGATCGCACTGATGTCCACGGACTGGGTGAAGCCGCCATATGCCATGCGGCGTCCATTGAGCAGCGTCAACGTCGCATCCGCACCCAGGCCACGCAGGTTCAGGCTGGATCCGCCGGTGAGGTTCTGGTTCGCGTTGCCGGCACCCGCCAGGTTTCCGCTCGTTACCCCGGGGTTCTGCCCGCCCGAGAAGTTCTGCGGGATGCTGCGAATCACCTCGCCTAGGTCGCTGAAATCCTCCTCCTGAATCCGGGCCGCGTCGATCGTGATCACCGGGGACGGTACGGTGCCGCCCTTGATACGTGTGCCGGTGACCTGGACCGCTTCGAGCTCGGTGGTGCTCGTATCGGCATCAGGCTCGCCCGACGGCGGAGCAGTCAGCTGTGCAGCCGCCACATCCGGCACTACCTGAGCCGCGGCGCCATACAGCGGCAGCAGCGACGCCACCGCAGCAGCAAGGACACTGCGCGTCAATGCCAGCCTGCAGCCGCTTGCGGCAATCTGTCCACGCCCCCTCGACTTCGCGCCCCGCCCCGGGGGCCGCAGCACACATCCCAGGTCTATCCCCTTCGTCGATTCGGTCACAACGGTCTCCCTGTCGTTCAACATGCGATGCCTCCGGTTGGGGTCGGCATTCCGTGCCGACCTGTGGCAGGTGTGGCCAGCCGAGCGATCCAACGTCCCAGGGCTGCGGCTGGCTTGCGCCTGGAATCGAATCAGTGCTTTCTCGCGGCACCGGCTTTCGCCCCCGGTGCTTCGTGCCCCTCGCCGTACCAGCGTGCTTTCATGCCCCATCCGGAGCGCATCTGGCGACAGCACTCCGCTACGTTTAACGTAGACATGGCCACACTACGTTTACCGTAGTATCGAAGTCAAGCTCTGTTCCGGAAGCTTCCGCATATGGGAATTCCGGACGAACGCGGCGTTGGCTGAGAAGCGACAACTACCCGTCTACAGCCGCAGGCTGCGCGAGGCGCGGGAGGCATACGACATCTCGCAGCGCAACCTGGGCATCAAGGTGGGGCTGGACGAGTTCGTCGCCAGCACCCGCATCAATCGCTACGAGAACGCCGTCCACCAGCCCGCTTTGCGGATCCAGCAGCAGCTGGCAGCGGCCCTCGACATGCCGCTGGCATACTTTTATGCCGAGGACGACCAGCTCGCGCGTCTGATCGCGGACTTCAAGCCCAGACGCAGACCGGCCAGGACGCGGCGGTAGGCGCGCTTCCCTCCTCCGGGGACTACGTTCAACGTAGTATCGAAGCTAAGCGGCCTTCCGGAAGCTTCCGTATATGGAACTCCGGGACGTGAATCCGCTTGCCTGACAAGAATCAGCTGCCCGTCTACAGCCGCAGGCTGCGCGAGGCGCGCGAGGCCTACGGCATTTCGCAGCGCATGCTGGGTATCGAGGCAGGCCTGGACGACTTCGTCGCCAGCACCCGCATCAACCGCTACGAGACCGGCGTCCACCAACCCGACCTGCAGACCCTGCAGCGACTGGCGGCGGTCCTCGGCCTGCCGGTCGCCTATTTTTACGCCGAAGACGACGAACTCGCGCGATTGATCCGCGAGTTCAAGGGCAAACGCAAGCGCTGACGAGCCCGCAAGCGGGGCCTCTCAGCCGCAAGACTTAACAATCCGACCTGTTGTTGACCATTGCCGCCGTAGAGTTTTATTACCCTGCCGCCGGTGAAATCGGGGCATCGCGTGCGCTCTTTAACAGCAAGCTGCACCCCTAACTACGCGCACCAAAAGGCGGCGTAATGCCGCCGTGACCGAGCCGAGTCCTGCAGCGAGCAAAGTTAAGAAGGTTCGTGGGCCGTCCGCTGGCGCGCGATCCGCTCCGCGACTTCCTCGCGATGCACCGGAACGTCCCGTGGCGCCTCGACGCCCAGTCGAACCCGGTCTCCCTCGACCGACACCACCGTGACCACGATATCCTTTCCGATCACCAGCGATTCGCTGGCTTGGCGCGATAGCACGAGCATGGGCCTCTCCTTGGGAGCTCTTGGCCAGTGTATGCGGCTGATAGCGCCAAGACCGCGTGCCACGTCACTGCTTTGAGAACAGCACCTGGACGAATCCAGGCCAGGCGACGTCCCCCCGATTTTGAGTAGCGCGGCGATCTGGAGTCCATTCCCCAAGGCGGGGGGGACCTCGATCCCACTAGGTTTCGTCACCTGCGGGGGAACTGAGTGACTCCTCTGGCCCCAGAAGCGATACTGGCCTGTCGCGCCCCGACTTAGCCGACTCGAGCAACTTGGGCTGTACGAGATCTTCCGCATCAAAACGATTGCCGTCTACGAAAACCTTGGCGCTACCATTGCTGATAGATTCTGCGTACAGGCGGGAAGCGACCACTACGGCTGTATTTAGGTTAGCTAGCGCCGTCGAGTCTTCCACCCCGAGCTTCTTCGCTAATGCTAAGGTTTCTAT